>JAFLJU010000314.1 GCA_022712835.1 Desulfobacteraceae bacterium | reverse complement strand
AGGTTCACGCTCTGAACCTTTCGGAGGGGATAAAGGAAATTGTCCTCAAAGACCGTAGTATACGGACAAAAAGTCTGATCATCGCATCGGGTGCCTCTCCAAAGAAATTGGGAATCGGTGAGGACAAATATATGGGCAAGGGAATTTCCTTTTGTGCCACCTGTGACGCGCCTTTTTTCAAGAACAAAACCGTTGTGGCCATTGGTGGCGGAGATACCGCCGTCCAGGAAGCCATTTTTCTGACCAAATTTGCAAAAAAAGTCTATCTGGTCCATCGCCGGGATGAGCTTCGGGCAACCAAGATTCTACAGGAAAGGGCCTTTGCCAACGACAAAATCGAGTTTGTCTGGGATTCAGTGGCCACCGGCGTGAACGGATTTTTCGGTATTGAAGGCGTCCATGTAAAAAATATCAAAACAAACAAAGAAACGACCATTAAAGCGGATGGCTGTTTTATATGGGTGGGGATTCTTCCCAATACGGAATTTATAAAAGACAGTGTTAAAACAGATGAATTCGGCTTTATTGTTGCCGATGCAAAGATGCAGACCAATGTCCCCGGTGTTTATGTGGCCGGTGATGTCCGGGATACCCCCCTTAGACAAATCTCCACTGCCGTGGGCGACGGTGCCATAGCCGCCGTCTGTGCCGAACATTATATTGAGAATCTATAACCATGAAAAAACTTTTATTTTTGGGCATTTTGTGCTTTTTTATTTCCGGGTGCTCTGATTTAGACCTGCCTTCCTTCCTGGGTGGTCCTTCGGGCCAGATGAATAAAAATGCCGAACAATTGGCTTCAGAAGGCGCATCTGCATTCATGAGCGAAGACTATAAGGATGCCATAAAAGCTTACACAGATCTGAAAGATTGGTACCCCTTCAGTAAATATGCCATTCTGGCGGAACTCAAGATTGCCGACTCCCATTTTCAGCTGGAACAATATGATGAAGCCGTCATCGGGTATGAATCTTTTGAAAGAATGCACCCCAGAAATGATGCGATTCCCTATGTGATCAACCAAATCGGCCTGTGCTGGTTCAAGCAGATCGACACCATTGACCGGGACCACACGCCAGCAAGCAATGCCCTATATCAATTCCAGCGGCTGTTGAATCAGTACCCGGGCAATGAATATACCAAAGAAGCCACTGAGAACGCTAACAAATGCATTGATAATATTGTAGGTCATGAACTCTATGTGGCCGATTTTTATCTAAAAACAAAAGAGTACAAAGCCGCCTTAAAGCGGTACGAATATATTGTCGAGTATTTCCCCGGAACTGAACAGAGCAAAATTGCTATGAATAAAATCCCGAAATGCACGGCCCTAATAAATGAATAAGCTAAATAAATAGGTCAAATAAATTAGGTCAAATAAATAACAGCAAATAATTGCCCTTTACTTTTATTCTGGGCTAGTGTATTAATCCCGGGTTATTATTTTGTTAAAGTGTTTTTCTTTGAGGAGTTAAGATATGTCAAAACAATGTGCTATTTGCGGTAAAAAACCAATGGTCGGCAATAATGTCAGTCATGCCCACAATTTGAACAAAAGAGTTTTCAACCCAAACCTCCAGAGAGTCCGTGCAGTGATCAAAGAGGGTTGTGTCAGAAGAATCGATGTATGCACCAGTTGCATTAAGGCTGGCAAAGTCACAAAATCTGCTTAATAACGATTCGCCAGGCAATAGAATCGGGCAGTAGAATACAGACCATAGAAGAAAACTTCAGGTTCGGGTATTTATTTTCATAGATCCCCGGACCTTTGTAGTTTGTTTCAGTTTGTTGTTTGCTTCAGGGGTTAAAGTATTTTGGCAGCAAGCTCTGCCAGTTCCGAGCGCTCTCCCTTCTCAAGATTGATATGGGAATATAGTTTCTGGCCTTTCATTTTTTCGATAATATAGGCCAACCCGTTTGTCTGGCTGTCCAGATAGGGGTGGTCAATCTGAAAAATATCCCCGGTAAATATAATTTTGGTTCCTTCACCGGCCCTGGTTATAATGGTTTTTACCTCATGGGGTGTCAGATTTTGGGCCTCATCCACAATGAAAAATACTTTAACAATACTTCTTCCCCGAATATAGGACAGGGGGGTGATCACAATTTTTTCTTCTTCAATCAGTTCTTTGATCTGTTTGGATTGGGAATTTTGTTCATTAAAATTATTCTGGATCACGGAAAGATTGTCATAGAGGGGCTGCATATAGGGATCCAATTTTGAGGCCACATCCCCGGGCAGAAAGCCCAGATTTTTGTTGCTTAAGGGGACCACGGGACGGGCAATAAAAATCTGGCGATAAAACTGTTTTTTGGCCAGGGCGGCTGCCAGGGCCAGCAGGGTTTTGCCAGTGCCAGCCTTCCCGGAAACAGTCACCAGGGAAATATCCGGATTGAGCATGGCGTTCAGGGCAAAGGTCTGCTCTGAATTCCTCGGCTGGATTCCATAACAAATTCTGGGTTGGATTAATTTAATGGTCTGACTACTTCCATCAAAAAAAGCCAGAGCGGATTTGGACCCATTCTTTAAAATAACATTCTCATTGGGAAAAAACCCAACCTCCCTCCCAATGGTGGAAACTTGAATTTCATGGGGTTTTTTATACAGCTCGGCAAATACCCTGGCATTAATATTTTCCATCACTGTCAATCCGGTATACATGTCGGAAAGATCCTGGATAAACTTTGAATTATAATTTTCCGTTTTCAAACCAATGGACCGGGCTTTTAAGCGCAGGTTGACATCCTTTGTTACAAAAACCACATTCTTGAATCTTTTTTTCCGGGCGATGGAATAGGCAATATTTAAAATTTTAATGTCCGGTGTTATCTCGGTAAAATTTTCTTTGATCTTATCCTCTAACGCAAAATCCAGGCAAATGGTGATGCGGCCACTCCCCTTCTCAATGGGAACACCACCGTTCAGCATCCCCTCACTGGAAAGCGCGTCCAGGGAGCGTAAGAAGTCCCGGGCATTACAATTGATGACCTTGTTCCCTTTCTTGAACTTATCCAGTTCTTCAATGACCGTTATGGGAATACAAATATCATTTTCCGTAAACTGGTTGATGCAGTTGCTGTCATGGAGGATGACATTGGTATCCAGGATAAAGATTTTTTTCATACGACCTCCACTAATCATTTCTCACAACCCGTTTGACATCGGTGACCTTTTTAAGCCGGCGGATTTCCGACATGATTTTACGCAATTGCACCGAACTTTCCACCATAACGGTAAAATAAAACAAACCGATTCCGGCCTCGGATGTTTCGCTCTGGGCATTTAAAATATTGCATTTGGATTTACTGATCACCGCCGCAATATCCGCCAAAAGTCCATGCCGGTCATCGGTCTTGATCCGGATACTGGCGGGGTAGGATTCGGAGAAATCCTCACTCCACTGCACCTCTATTTTGCGTTCACTGCTCATTTTCATGACATTCAGGCAGCGTTTGCTGTGAATGGTTACGCCCTGACCCTGGGTAATAAATCCTGTGATGGGATCTCCCGGCAATGGATTGCAGCATTTGGAGAACCGGACTAAAATATCATGGAGGCCTTTGACAATGATACCGGTATCAGATTTGCGCTTTGTTCTGCTGGCAAGTTTTTGGAGAAAACTTGGCTTTTCTTCTTTGGGCTCTCCAAGCTCCGGCAAAGTCTTGTTTAAAAGCTGCAAAGGCGTCAGCTTGCCAAATCCCACATGGGCGATGAGATCATCCACGGTCTTAAACCCGTAGGATTCTGCCACCACACGAATCTCCCCGGATTTTATCAGGGCATTAAAGTTCTGGTTCTTTTTCCTGAAAATCTTTTCGCACATTTCCCGACCCAAAGAATAGCTCCGCTCTTTTTCCAGGGCATTGATAAAGGCGCGTATCTTGGTCCGGGCTTTAACGGTTTTGACAAAATTAAGCCAGTCTGCGCTGGGGTGATGCCCCTTGGTGGTAATTATTTCAACGGTATCACCGGTTTTAAGCCGGTGGGTCAATGGCACCAGCTTGCCGCTGACCTTGGCCCCGGTACAGGCAGCCCCGACCTCGGTGTGGATCATATAGGCGAAATCAACCGGGGTGGCCTTTTTGGGCAGAATCTTTATGTCTCCCTGGGGGGTGAACACATAGATTTCATCCGGATACAAATCGATACGCACATTTTCCAGAAACTCGTCCGGGTCATTATAGTTTTCCTGGTTTTCCACCAGATTCCGGATCCAGGCGAATAACTCACCGGTATTTTTATCGATCTTGGAGCCTTCCTTATAACTCCAGTGGGCGGCAATACCGGATTCGGCAATCCGATTCATCTCCTTTGTTCTAATCTGAATTTCCACCCGCTCTCCCTTGGGACCCACCACCGTGGTATGGATGGATTGATACATATTGGGTTTGGGATTGCCGATATAATCCTTTATCTTGTAATAAATGGGTTTCCACATGGAATGGATGGCGCCCATGGCGGCATAACACTGGGGCACCGTATCTAAAATAAGCCTGAAGGCGATGATGTCATAGACCTCCTCAAACTCCAGACTCTGGGAAAGCATTTTCTGGTAAATGCTGTAATGCTGTTTATACCGCCCCTTGATATCACAGGGCAGCTCCATTTCTTCCATTTTATACTGAAGACTGGTTTTGACCTCTTTGATATAATCTTCTTTTTTATCCTTGGCCGTATTTACCAGGGCCTCAATGCGCTCATACTCATCCCTCAGGGTATAGTAAAAGGCAATTTCCTCCAACTCATGCTTAATCCAGAAGATTCCCAGCCGGGCGGCAATGGGGGCATAGATATCCAGGGTTTCCTGGGCAATGGCGGCTTGTTTTTCAGGCTTCCGATGGTATTTGAGTGTCCGCATATTATGGATACGATCAGCAAGTTTGATGAGCACCACCCGGATATCATCGGCCATGGCCAGGATCATCTTCCGCAGAGATTCTGCCTGCTGGGCAATCTTAGTGGCGGAAGATTTAGGCAGGGCCAAACTGGACAGCTTGGTGACCCCTTCCACAATATGGGCCACTCCCGGGCCGAACATTTTTTCAATATCCTCTTTGGTGGCGGGAGTATCTTCAATCACATCATGGAGAAGGGCCGCGGCAATGCTTTCCACATCCATGGTCATGTCTGCCAGGATATCCGCCACTTCCAACGGGTGGGAAAGATAGGGCTCCCCGGAAAGCCTTACCTGCCCTTCATGAACCCGGGCCGAATAGATATAGGCCCGGTCAATGATGGACAAATCCGCATCCGGGTTATACTCATAAATCTTATCCAATATGTCGGTGATTCGAATCATCTTTACAGCGGCACCTTTATCTTAGTGTTCACCCGATTAATATGCCTTGGCAAACAAGACCCTTTTTGAGCTGGCATTTTCGCAGCAGATGCAAGACCCTTCTTCCTCAGGGCTGTCAAAGGGAATACAACGAATCGTCACAGAAAGATGCTTCTTGATCGTTTCCTCACACTCCCTTGATCCGCACCAATGGGAGTAGATAAACGCCCCGTTCTCATATCCCTTTGCCTTTTTAAACAACTTGTAAAATTCTTTTTTGGAATCAATGGAAAAGGTATGATCCTTTCTAAACTGCAGGGCCCTCTGGAACAAGGTATCCTGGATATTGTCCAGAAGCTGCGCAATCCCATTGGTAAAATCGTCTCTGTCTATGGACATCTTCTCATTGGTATCCCGGCGAGCCATGAACACAGAGTTGTTCTCAATATCCCTTGGTCCCAGTTCAATGCGAACGGGAATTCCTTTTTTCACCCAGTCCCACCCACGGGCACCGCCGATATCTCTGGCATCAATTTCCACTTCCACCTTTCGACCGTGGTAATCCATGGACCGTAAGGCCTTTTTCAGGGCATCAGCACTCTCCATCACCTGGGTGTTGTCCCCGCCTTTTTTGATAATGGGCAAAATCACCACATGGGCCGGCGCCACACGAGGCGGCATAATCATGCCGTCATCATCGGAATGAACCATGATCATACCGCCGATCATCCGGGTGGAAGTTCCCCAGGATGTGGTCCAGGCAAAGGCTTCCTGGCCCTCTTCATTCTGAAATTTAATATCAGACCCCTTGGCAAAATTTTGTCCCAGAAAATGGGAAGTACCTGCCTGGAGTGCTCTTTTGTCCTGCATCATGGCCTCGATACACAGGGTATCATCCGCTCCCGGGAACCGTTCCGATTCGGTTTTCTGCCCCCGGATCACGGGCATAGCAAGGTGCTCCTCCACAAAACGGGTATAAATATTAAGCATCTGGAGGGTCCGTTCCTGGGCTTCCGCTTTTGTTGCATGGGCGGTATGGCCTTCCTGCCACAAAAACTCACTGGTTCTCAGAAACATCCGAGTCCGCATTTCCCATCTCACCACATTGGCCCATTGGTTGAGCAGAATGGGCAGGTCCCGGTAGGAACTGGTCCACTTGGCCATGGACTCGCCAATAATGGTTTCAGATGTGGGACGAACAATCAAGGGTTCTGCCAGTTCCCCTGCGGGAACCAGTTTTCCGTCTGGCCCTTTTTCAAGTTTGTGGTGGGTTACCACAGCGCATTCCTTTGCAAACCCCTCCACATGCTCGGCCTCTTTTTCAAGATAACTCAATGGAATAAACAACGGAAAATAGGCATTCCGGACACCGGTTTCCTTGAACATTGCATCCATATCGTGCTGAATATTTTCCCACAGCGCAAACCCCCAGGGTTTGATCACCATGCAGCCCCTGACCGGCGAATTCTCTGCCATATCAGATGCCTTAACAACCTCCTGATACCATTGGGAATAATCTTCTTCCCGGGTCGGGGTGATTGCCGTCTTATTCTTCTTTGCCATTCCGTTCCTCCGAATTTTCTGTCATCTTGTCTATTTCAGCGAGCAATTCAGCCACCAATTGATCCTGGTCCACTCGTTTGAATACCTTTCCTTGTTTGAACAAAATTCCCTGACCATCGGCCCCTGTAATACCGATATCGGCTTCCTTTGCCTCTCCGGGGCCATTTACCACACATCCCATAATCGCAACTTTAATCTTACTGGAACGTTCAAGTAAAGCTTTTTCTACCTCTTCTGCAATTTTAAACAAATCGATTTTACACCGGCCGCAGGTGGGGCATGAAATCAGCTCCGGCCCACGGCTTCTGATACCAAGGGCCCGTAAAATCTCAAAGCCTGTCCGGATCTCTTCCACAGGATCCCGGGTTAAAGAAACCCGGATCGTGTCTCCAATCCCCTCGGACAAGAGCATGCCGATACCAATGGCGGATTTGGTAATCCCGGCAATGAGGCCACCGGCCTCGGTCACCCCCACATGCAAGGGGACATCGGTGAGAGGGGCCAGCATGCGATAGGCCTCCACCGTCCTTGTGACATCCGAGGCCTTCAAAGACACCTTGATGTCATAAAAGCCTAAATCTTCCAGAATCCGAATATTGGACAAGGCACTTTCCACCATAGCTTCGGCCGTGGTTCCCAATCTCTTTTCAATCTCTTTTTCAAGGGAACCGGCATTAACCCCCACCCGGATGGGAATCCCATGGGCTTTGGAAGCATCAACAACCGCCTGTATTTTTCGTGGCTCCCCGATATTTCCGGGATTGATCCGCAACGCATCAGCGCCCGCCTCGGCTGCAGCCAGTGCCAGCCTGAAATCAAAATGAATGTCTGCAATCAAAGGAATGTTAATTCTATCTTTAATCTTTTGGATGGCAAGGGCTGATTCCATATCCGGCACCGCCACCCTCACAATCTCACACCCGGCCTTTTCAAGGGACAAAATCTGTCCCACGGTGGAATCCACGTTTTGTGTAAAGGTATTGGTCATGGACTGGACCGACACCTGACTTGCTGATCCCAACCGTACATTTCCCACACAAATCTGTCTGGTTTTTCTTCTCTTGTGAACCAGTGACATGGCCTTTTAGCTATCCTATCTTTTCATCAAAAATTAAAAGCCTGCAGCAACTAAAACCAAACCCGCAGGCCAACCCATAAAAAGTTCTGCCCCAAGGATACCATATTGCCATGGGTTTATTCAAGACAACACTTCTATACTTAACTCAGATCCCTTGTTTATATTGGATGTGGGTTGTGGGATGAATACAGTGGTTGAGCTCTTTTTCTGAATCCTCGCCATTGAGAAGATTTTCAAAAAGCCTTATTATGCCAGATTTTTCCATTCCCATGGTCGTTTGACTTTTTATATCCCTTAAATCGATAAAAAACCGGTTAAACATATTGGGCAAGTCATTAACAATCTGAGTATTCAAAAAATTTTTGTCATTATAGATGCAAGGATAATTCCCCTTTGTTTTTTCAATATACAGAGAAACATTTTTCAGGTTGGTAATGTATGTCGACCGATCACACCGCTGAATACAAGTGTCATCCATTGTCTGTTTTTCACATCCAATCACCTGGTGAAATAAACATTGCCTGGTGGATAAAAGCAAAATCGGATGATAGATCCGATAGTAGAGCCGGAAATTTTCAGGAGGAAGCATCCCCTTTATCTGAAATTGATTCAGTTCATTTGAAACAAAGGCACCAGAACAATTAAAACTTTGCCTTAAACATAAAAGAGCAAAGGAATTTACCAGATTAAGATGGGGACCCGCTATCCATGGGATTCCTTTTTTATAGGCTTCATAGGCGATCCCCGTATTATTTGTCACAATACAACTTGGGTTTACCTGTTCAAGAAAGTTTAAGGCAGCCCTGTAGGTTTCTCCCATGAGAACAGAGGGGAACCAAGGTGTTAATTGGGGATTGTCTGAAAAAAGAGTGATCAATTCGGAAATTTTATCTTGAAACCCATTGGGAAGTTGGAAAAAAAATCTTGCCTCACTCTTATGGCAAAGGTGCACATCCTTTTGGGAGGAGATTAAGACACCAAGGCCAGGCTTTTTTTCAATTGGGGCGGTTTTTTTTAAGACGGGAACCTGGATTGGGTCCATCATCTCCTTTGAACCCGTTAGGAGGGATAAGATGTCTTTTTTTATTAAAGAGAACTCCTTAAAGGATAGAAAAAGATCTGTTTGAAGGTTTTCCAATTCCAGATGCTCAATGGTGTAGGCCGTATCCTTTAAAGCACGAAGTTTTCCCACTATAAAATTGTAGGTAAGACATTTTATCGTGCTGTTTTTATTTTTCTTGGATAGATTGGTTTTTGAAGAAACACAAAAGCTTCTATCCGGTGTTTTTATACTAAGGATTAAAGGGGTGCCCAATTTCCCGGAAACACTGATTCTTATAGGCACCTTTTCAATACTTAATTTATTTATTTTAACCGTTACCCGGGTGATAACCTCTTGTTTGTCTTCATAATATGCGTTCTTATCTTCCAATAATTTAATATTTACAGAATCGCTGCTAAGGCCTGAAAATTGTTTGATTGAATGATCCCGGGGATTATCAATAAACATATCCTTGTGAATATCGCCCCTCAAATAACCGTTTGAGAAATCCCGGTTAAATACCTTATAAAGCGCACGATTATCCGTGATCAGT
>JAFLJU010000292.1 GCA_022712835.1 Desulfobacteraceae bacterium | reverse complement strand
GTCCGAATTTCATGGCTCATATTGGCAAGAAATTGACTTTTCAATTGATTGGCCCGGGACAATTCCTGGGTTCGTTCCTGAATTTTTCTTTCCAAATGTTTATTCAGGTCCCGCAATTTTTGTTCAGCCTTTTTTCTTTTGTCAAGTTCACTATCCAATTGTTTTGACAGCTGATAGGTCCGAAGGGAGGTGGTGACCAGACTGATAAGCTTTTGGGACGTAACTTCAGTTTTTGAAAAATAGGAATTAATCTTGTATTTGGAAATCACTTCATTTTCAGGCGCAAACCCGGGCTGACCGGTTCGAATAACAATTTGAACCAGATTGTTATTCAGCTCTTCCCGGACGTGGTGTACAAAAGCAAGACCGGAATCTTCCGTTTCCATCACCACATCCACCAGCATCAGTGCCGTATCCGGATGGGTTGCAAGACAAGCCTTTGCCTCGGCAGCGGAATAGGCATTTATGAATACAATTTTCCGGTCCTCAAATACAAAATCATTCAAGGCGATCATCGTAATCTCGTGAACCAAGGGTTCATCATCAATGATCATAACCTTCCAGAACAATTGGGGCCTTTTATCAATTAAAGGTTCTTCGTCATCGATAAATGTAAGTATTTTATCGTCCATATGCATTTTTTATTACCATATGAATTTTTTATTAAAGGTTCGGATGAATGCGACTTGATATATTGCTTATTTAATAATATCCTAGGAATCTAAAAAGTACAAGAACTCAATCAGAAAATTTGAGGAGCAGCCATGACCACACACACGATCAAACAAACCATGCCGTTTCAGAACAAAAACTTCATCATTCATAATATAAAATTGCTTGAAGAAAAAGGGATCACAACAATCAGCGCTCTCCCCTTTGCAGCAAGGATACTGATCGAAAACCTGGCAAGAAATATGGGAAGCGGTACCATTTTGTGGGAAGATGTTGTGGCAGCTGCTAAATTTTATGAAACCCGTTCCAACGCCTCTAATCTGGTGGCCTTCTACCCGGCCCGGGTGCTGATGCAGGATTTCACAGGAGTTCCGGCTGTGGTGGATTTTGCCGCCATGCGGGATGCGGTGCAAAAAGCGGGTCTTGATCCAAAGGGAATAAACCCCCTGGTACCTGTGGATCTGGTCATTGACCATTCCATCCAGGTGGATCATTTTAAGGAAAAAAATGCCTTTTTCCTCAATGCGAAAAAAGAGTATGAAAGAAACACGGAACGATACAAATTGTTGAAATGGGCCCAGAAAAGCTTTGACAACTTCAGGGTGGTGCCACCGGAATCGGGTATCTGTCACCAGATCAATCTTGAGTACCTGGCAACCGTGGTGGCGACAAAACAAACACCGGAAGGAATCCTGGCCTTTCCCGATACCCTTGTAGGAACCGATTCCCACACCACCATGATCAATGCCCTGGGAGTACTTGGCTGGGGCGTCGGCGGAATTGAAGCAGAAGCCGTCATGTTAGGGCAACCCTATTACATGAACCTGCCGGAAATCGTCGGAGTTAATTTTGTGGGCAAACCCAAAAAACAGATTACCTCCACCGATATTGCCCTGTATGTGACCAATATCCTGCGAAATGAAAATGTGGTGGAAAAAATTGTGGAGTATACCGGTGAAGGGTTGAAAAATCTGACCCTCACCGACCGGGCCACCATCTCCAACATGTCCCCGGAATATGGTGCCACAGCAGGTTTTTTCCCCGTGGACACCCAGACCCTTGATTATCTGGTCAAAACCAATCGATCGGAGACCGCCGCCCTGGTAGAAGCCTACACCAAAACCTGCGGGATGTTCAATTCCCATGACAACATCCCTAATTTTACGAAGATAATTGATGTGGACCTGTCTGCCATGGAAACTTCCATTGCAGGACCCAGCCGTCCCCAGGACAGGATTCCCTTGTCCGGGGTAAAACAAAAAGTCACCGCCATCTATGACCTTGGCAACCGCAAAGATATCCAGATCACCCCAAAGGAAGCAACCCCGAAGACACCGGCCCTGACCAACGGCAGCGTGGTCATTGCCGCCATCACCTCCTGCACTAACACCTCAAATCCCTATACCATGATCGGGGCGGGGCTCGTGGCCAAAAAAGCAGTTGAACAGGGTCTTTCCATCCCCTGGTATGTGAAGACCTCCTTGTCGCCGGGTTCCCGGGTGGTTTTAGATTATCTCAATGGATCCGGGCTCATGGAATATTTTGAAGCTTTGAATTTTAACAACACCGGATTCGGATGCATGACCTGTATCGGCAACTCCGGTCCCCTGGATCCTTTTATTGAGGAAGCCATTAAAACAAACGGGTTGGATGTCACCTCGGTATTGTCGGGAAACAGAAATTTTGAAGCCAGAATCCACCAGGAGGTCAAAGGCAATTTTCTCATGTCCCCGCTTTTGGTGGTTCTCTATGCCATCGCTGGAAGGATAGATATCGATTTTGAGACAGAACCCCTTGGCCTCTCCAAGCAAAATACCCCGGTGTTCATGAAAGATATCTGGCCGGATCCCCAGGAGATCAATCAATTTGTTCAAACCTATGTAAAGGAACGGTTTTTCAAAGAGCAATACGCCCATATTTTCAAAGGCGACAAACTCTGGCAGGAGTTGGACGTTCCGGAAGGGACCACCTTCAACTTTGATACGGATTCCACTTATATTCGCAACCCTCCCTTTTTCAAAGATTTTTCCCGGACAGCCCCCCCCCTTTCCGACCTTAAGGGGGCCAAGGCCTTGTTGGTATTGGGCGATTCCGTGACAACGGATCACATCTCCCCGGCAGGAGCCATTCCGGTGGACTATCCGGCTGGCAAATACCTGACGGACAACGGTGTAAAACCCTGGGAATTTAATTCCTACGGGTCGAGAAGGGGAAACCATGAAGTGATGATGCGGGGCACCTTTGCCAATATCCGTATCAACAATCACCTGGCCAGCAAAACCGGCGGGTTTAGCGTGAAATTTCCGGAAAATCAGGAAGGGTATGTTTACGATATCGCCCAAAAGTACCAGGCAGAAAATACCGAATTAGTAGTCTTTGGCGGCAAGGAGTATGGTACGGGCTCCTCCCGGGACTGGGCGGCCAAGGGCACCTGTCTTCTCGGCGCCCGGGTGGTCATTGCCGAATCCTTTGAAAGAATCCACCGCTCCAATCTGGTGGGAATGGGGGTTTTACCCCTGGTTTTCCAGGAAGGGGATACCTTTGAGGGATTTGGCCTTGTGGGAGATGAAACCTTTGAAATCACCGGATTAAATGAAATCAAACCCAACTCACCGTTAACTGTGACAGCCACCAAAGGGGAAAAAATAACTTCGTTCCAGGTGATTGTGAAACTCAACACAAATATTGAAATAGAATACATTAAAAACAAAGGGATCCTGCACTATGTGCTTCGAAATATGATCTCTGCCAAATCTTAAGGTTTGTTTCAGATGAAATGACATTGTCTATCATCAACTAACTTTCAGCGAATGGAAATAATTCATTTTCATTCGCTGAAGTTAGTCATGGAGAAAGTTTTCATGGTTCGTAGATGATGTTGGGAGTGGGAATATTAACATGCCTGAAAAGGCACTCGCATAAAAAGCCCACCTCAAATAGGCTAAAATAAACTTAACTGTTTTCCACCCATGATTTCGGTGACACTAAGGTCAAAAAACAGGAGAACGGCATCTGCGATTGGTTTGAGCTGTTTTTCGATATAATGGTTGTAATCCAGATCATGATGGGGCAGTTCCGTAGGGATTGGCCCTCTCAGGGTCATGACATAGGAAATTTCTTTTGGATTCTCAAGCTTGCCCCTCAGAAGGCGGGCGGCTTTTACGTGGGGAGGGACCATCTTGACATAGTCAGCAGCTGGCTTTGTCAGCCGTTTTCTATAGATCAGGTCCTGGTCATGGTGATGCTTTTTCAGATCATTGATTTTCTGCCGTATCCATGGGGCCACTTCCTGATCATGAAAGACCCGGTGAAACAAATCATATTGGAATTGCCTGGCAAAGCGGGTCCAGTCCGACCGGACAAACTCCAGGCCCGTAAAAACCAGCTCTTGTGTTTCGCCTTTTTTCACGAGCCCAGCGTATCTTTTCTTCGCACTTTCTCCTCCACCTCTCAGGGCCGGAAGAAAAAAGCGGGTGAATAGTTTTTCAAATTCA
>JAFLJU010000192.1 GCA_022712835.1 Desulfobacteraceae bacterium | reverse complement strand
ACCATGGGGCTTCAGATTGGTCTGCAATGTGCCGCATGGGGGTTTGATGTGACCGTCTATGATGCCTTTGAGAAGTCCCTTGAACAGGCAAAAAAGCGGGTGGACAAATTGGCAGATTCCCTGGCAACCCATCGGCGGGTGAGTCCGGAACAGGCGGCAGCTGCAAAGGGGAGTATCCGGTTCTCATCGGACCCGGAATCAGCTGGCAAAGATGCGGATTTGATCAATGAGTCCGTCCCGGAAGACCCAAAGATCAAACAGGCGGTATTTGCCCAATTCAATGAGATTTGTCCTGATCACACTATTTTTACCACCAACTCCTCCACCCTGGTTCCTTCCATGATTGCCGGGGCCACGGGCAGGCCGGATAGGTTTGCTGCCCTGCATTTTCATGATCTTTTGCTTACCAATGTGGTGGATATCATGCCCCATCCCGGCACTTCAAGCCAGACCCTGGCGGCTGTCCGGGAATTTTGCAAGGCCATAGACCAGTTTCCCATTGAATTGAAAAAAGAGCAGCATGGGTATGTATTCAACACCATGCTGTCCGAGTTGATGGGATCTGCTTTGAGCCTTGCCGCAAAAGAGGTGGCATCGGTTGAAGACATTGACCGGGCCTGGATGGGCATCATGAAAACCGTTGTGGGGCCCTTTGGTATAATGGATTCCATAGGTCTTGAAACCGTTTACAAGGTCACCGATTATTGGGCCGGGGTTAAAAATGATCCCCAGGCAAAGGCCAATGCGGCGTTTCTCAAAGAATTTGTGAATAAGGGAAATCTGGGGGTTAAGACGGGCAAGGGATTTTACCAGTATCCTAAGGCGGCATTTTTAGAACCTGATTTTCTTAAGGGCATCCGATAATAAATTTTCAAGGAAATTACCATGGCAGATAAATTCATGAGCATGAAAAACCTTACCTTTACCCTGCACTCCCGGGGAGGGATATATCGATCCCTGACCCCTGACTATTTAAATGATCACACCCCAAAAACCATTGATATGGTTTTTAAGGCCGCCTTTGATCTGGGGAAAAAAATGTTGCACCCCATGTTTGAAGAGATGGACCGCCACCCACCACAGCTGATCGACGGCAGGGTTCGTGTCCATGAAGGGGTCCGTCCCATGCTGGAAACCCTGGGGGAAGATGGCTGGATAGCGGCGCTTTTTCCCGAACGCTGGGAGGGAGAGAGCATGCCCTCTTCCCTGCTCCTTTGCATGAATTTTATTTTTGCCACGGCCAATTATTCGGCCTCTGTCTATGCGGGCTTGACCATGGGCGCTGCAAACCTGATCTTAAGTTTTGGCTCAGAGTATCTTCAAAATATCTATCTGCCCCCCATGCTGGCAGGAAAATGGCAGGGCACCATGGCCCTGACCGAGCCTGAAGCAGGCACTTCCCTGGGGGACCTTGCAACTGAAGCCATTCCCCTGGAACCCGGGAAATCGGAAAGCGGGTATAAAATTATTGGGGAGAAAATCTTTATCTCCGCCGGGGACCACGACGGAGTGGATAATGTGATCCATTTGATGCTGGCCCGGATAAAAGGGGCTCCTGCCGGCGTAAAGGGGATCTCTTTGTTTGTGGTGCCCAAATTCAGACCCGACGCCAAGGGGAACCTTTTGGACAATGATGTCATTGTCACCCAGGTATTCCATAAACTGGGGTATCGGGGAGCCCCAATTACCGGGCTTCGTCTGGGGGAAAAAGATGGTTGTCTCGGGTATCTTTTGGGCGAGGAGCATCGGGGCCTGTCCTATATGTTCCAGATGATGAACAACGCCAGACTGGAAGTGGGCATGGGGGCAACCGCCATTGCAACAGCAGCCTACCATAGCGCTTTGGGGTATTGCCGAACCCGGTGCCAGGGCAGAAAAATCACAGCTCCCAAGGCGTCGACGCCCATTCCCATTATCGGGCATGCGGATGTGAAACGCATGCTGCTTTTTCAACGGGCGGTCTGTGAAGGGGCTCTGTCCCTGATCCTTCAATGCGGTATGTACGAGGATATCCTTGTCAAAGACCCTTCGCAAAAGGACTGTCACCTGCTTTTGGAACTGCTCACCCCTGTGGCCAAGACCTATCCATCTGAAATGGGAATTTTGTCCACCAGCACCGCCATTCAATGTTTTGGTGGATACGGATATTGTGATGATTTCCCGGTGGAACAGCATTTCAGGGACATGCGCATTCATACCATCCATGAGGGGACCACCGGTATCCAGGCCATGGATTTGCTGGGCAGGAAACTTACCATGGAAAATGGAAGAACTTTGGGTTTGTTAAAGCAGGAAATGGATGCCGCCATTGCGTCGGCGCAACTATATCCGGAACTTAGTGAAATGGCCCTTGATTTGGGCAAGGCCATGGCCATGCTGGAAAAGACCACCATGAATCTTGGGGCAGTGGCCATGGAAAAGGGGCCCGATGCCTACCTGGCCGATGCCTCTCTCTTCCTTGAGATGTTTGGGATACTGGTCATTGGCTGGCAATGGCTGACCATGGCCGATGCTGCCTTGCTGGCGTCGGGAAAAGAAGGGCTCAAGAAAAAGGACGCTCTCTTTTATAAAGGAAAGGTTCATGTGGCCCAGTATTTTTTCTCATATGAACTGCCCAAAATGGAAGGACTGGCTAAAACACTTGAAAATTCGGGTCAGATGACCCTTACCATGCCCGGGGATTGCTTTACAGATTAAAACAACTTTCAATTAGAACAAATGCAACCAGGTAAATATAACCAGATGAATAGAATCAGATAAATATGCCCAGATACATAGAATCGGGTAAAACCCAAAGGAGAGACCTTAAAAATATGAATGCAACGATAAAAGAACATGTTGAGACGCCGCCGTTTAAGTTCAGGACAGAAGGCGGGATAGGATATCTGACCCTTGACAGGGCCGCCACCTACAATGCCTTTGATCATTCAATGGTGGTGGCCTTTGAAACACTCTTAAGGCAGCTTCGCTATGACGAAGAAACCCGGGTGGTCATCCTGGACGGTGGGAATTCTAAGGGGTTTTGTGCAGGACTT
>JAFLJU010000246.1 GCA_022712835.1 Desulfobacteraceae bacterium | reverse complement strand
GATGATCTTGATCCGGCATCCTATGCTAAATATGCCGGTGAATGGCTTCAGGAAGGGGCTATGGTTGTCGGTGGATGTTGCGGTACTAGACCTGCACATATCAAAAAAATACATGAGTTGATGACTCGCGTATAAGAAATGTTGGGGTGAAGGCAGAGTCACGATTAATTATCCCTGTCAGCAAGCACTGCCTTCTCCGCCGACGCGCCGAAAATGAAAATGACGACGGTTGGCAGTCAGACAGATATATCA
Source organism: Desulfobacteraceae bacterium (assembly GCA_022712835.1). The sequence goes on along the minus strand of JAFLJU010000246.1, from coordinate 13,965 downwards.
ATGTTTTGATGTCTCGTTTAGATCCAATATTTTGCTATTTAGATAATCTTTGGTTTGATATCTGGAGATTTTCATTAATTTTTTAGTAATATTGGACATTCGTCTCAGCTGGGCTTGAATTTTATTTATTCTCGTATAATTCAAGTCGTTTTCAGACATATCCATTAAAATAAGATCAAAGTATCCGGAAATACTCATCAATGGTTGATTCATTTCATGGCAAACAGCACCAGAAAGTTCAAGTGCCCCTTGCAGTCGGTCTTTTTCTCTATCTATTTGTTCTTCGTCTTTGCGCTTTGTAATATCTATGGCAATGCCAGCAAGCTGATCATGTTTATTTTCAGAGTCGTTGCTTATCTTTCCTATCACCTCTACCCAACGGTAGTCCCCGCATTCCATTAAAATCTGTATGTCACATCGAAATTTGTCTTTTTTATTTTTAAAATAATCCTTAACAATATTTAAAAATTTTGTCCGATCGTCTGGATGGATCTTTTTCAGTATACTTCGAATTGTAAATTGGAGATTATCTGTTTTTCCTGGAGATGATCGAAATATTTCAGAGGTACTCCATATATACCCCCTTCTGATATCATACTGCCATGCACTGCATGCGGTTATTTTCTGAAGTATATCAATCTGTTTTCTTTTCGCACTTAACCTGTCCCTTAAAACAGCACTTGAAATCAGAAAAGCTGTGGTACGTAATAAGGCAATTTCTGCATCAGACCAGTCATATTCCCGTTCGCAGTCATCAAAACCAAGTGTTCCCCACCATTCATTCTCAACGGTAATCGGAATAGTTAACATGGATTTTATATTCTGTCCTTCCTGATTTGACTTGAGCCAGGATGCCTGTAGTTTATCGGTAATAACTTTCTGATATTCACCTTTTATCCTGCTACCAATCATGTCCTTGTAAATAGGTTGGTCGATTTTTGTTTTAAATCTGTTGAAAGCGGGAAGCCCTATTTGAATATATTTTTTATTTGAAGCCCATTCAAATGTATAATCTTGAACAATATACTCTTTTGTTAGTTCCAATGTCTGAAAAATCCAAACTCTGCTTACACCTGTAATTTTACCCAAATCGCCCAGAAGATTATTGACTCCCTCTGGCCAGCCCCTGCCATTAGTCAGGTCTTCTGCACTGCGGGCTATTGCAGTTAAAAGGTCGGATTGTATATTGCCATCAATAGCAAGCCCAAGATTTTTAAACTTTCCTTTACGTAACACCATGGGGGAACTCCTTAAATGTTCCGATTAATTTTAATAAGGGTATTTTAATACATATCGGATTTCAAAACAAATTTAATTATAGACTGAGTTTTTTCACAGCAATCTATGCCGTTTAACACGGTGGTCCAATACCCTGAAACCCATGAAATACACGGCCCATTGGACAATCTTTAAAAAGGGATTATCTTAACCCCTTAAATATTTGAGGCAATAATTGTCAGGGGTAACGCCCGGTGGATGAATAAAACATATCGGTATACCGCCGATCTTGAGGGAAACCATGGATATTGAAGCAGTATTAAATGAGCGAAGTGAATCTAAATGTGAATTGTGCGGTGCCATTGAGGGGTTGGGGGTGTATGAAGCTGCTCCGGCCCCAGTCCAGGGGGCGGATGGTTGCCTGCTGGTGTGTGAAACCTGCCATGAGCAAATAGAAAATCCTGAAAAAATGGAGGCGCTTCACTGGCGTTGTCTCAACGACAGCATGTGGAGCCAGGTGCCAGCGGTTCAGGTGATGGCATGGCGGATGCTCACCCGCCTGAAGGGTGAGGGGTGGCCCCAGAACCTGCTGGACATGCTCTATCTGGAAGATGATATTCTGGCCTGGGCCCGGGCCACGGGTGAAGGAGAAACTAAGGGGCAGGCACTCAAGTATATGGACTGTAATGGGATTGAGCTTGCTTCCGGCGATACCATCACCGTGATCAAGGATTTAGATGTAAAGGGGACCAGCTTTACTGCAAAAAGAGGGACAGCGGTTCGGGGAATTTCCCTGGTGGCAGGTAACCATGAGCAGATTGAGGGCCGTGTGAAGGGGCAGCAGATTGTCATTCTAACCAAATTTGTGAAAAAATCCAAATAAGACAAATAAAAAATCCAAATAAAACAAATAAAATAAGATAAATAAGATAAGACAAAAAAATGGAAGGATCATCATGACCACCCCCTTTGAAATGGGCCCCATCCGGCCGGTGGATGAAGCAGACAGCTTGCTTATCCGTACCACCCGGGGCTGTCCCTGGAACAGATGCACCTTTTGCACCCTGTACAAGAAGATGAAATTTTCCCTGCGGTCTGTGGCGGATATCAAAAAAGATATTCTGGCAGCCAAAGACTATTTTAGCGGCCATCCCTTTGAAACCTGTTTCTTACAGGATGGGGACAGTTTTGTCATGGAAACAAAGGATTTGATTGAGGTGTTGGAATCCCTTAAAGAGGCCTTTCCTTCATTGAAGCGGATCTCAAGTTATGGAAGAGCCCAGACCATGGTCAAAAAAAGCTCTAGTGACATGGGAAAAATCCGGGAGGCCGGTTTGAACAAGTTGTATTGCGGGATGGAGTCCGGATCTGCCCGGGTGTTGAAAAATGTCAAAAAGGGGATCACCCCGGAATCCATCATTCGCTCCGCCCAAATGGCCAGACAAGCCGGCATGGACATGACTCAGTTCATCATTTTGGGGCTTGGGGGCAAAGAACTTTCAAGGGAACATGCCATTGAAACGGCCAGGGTGCTCAATGAAATAAACGCCGATGATATAAGGGTGTTGACCATCGGGGTGAAGTCCGATTCCGATCTGGGCCGAAAGATGGCTGAAGGCAAATTCACCCTGCCCTCGGAAGCGGAAATCATTCGGGAACAGCGGCTGTTGATCGAAAATCTTTCCGGGATTGAAAGCCATTATGCCAACCATCACAATGTGGATTTGTTGATGGAGGTTAGGGGGCAGTTGCCCCGGGACAAGGCCAAACTTCTGGCCGTTCTGGATCGGTTTCTGGGGCTTGATCCAGGCGACCAGATTAATTTTGTCCTGGGTCGGCGACTGGGATACTACCGGCGACTGTCAGACATGGAAAATGATCAAACCCACCAGTTTGTTGAAAAACAGGCCCAGAAAATACGGGAGGGGCAGGAGCCCTTTGAAGAAATTTTTCACCGCTTGAGAAAACAGGTTATTTAAGGGGAGGGGGGGTTGAGAAAGGTTCCGAGGTCATGAGCTTTTTTTTCAGGCCGGACAGACGCAGGGCGGTTTTGTTGTTTTGAAAGGCAATTTCAAGGGCACGGCTGGCCCCCACAATGATGACCAGATGTTTGCCCCGGGTCATGGCGGTGTAGAGAAGGTTCCGCTGGAGCAAGGGAAAATGGGCTGTTGTTAAAGCGATGATCACAGCAGAATATTCAGACCCCTGGGATTTATGAACCGATATGGTATAGGCAAGGGTCAGTTCGTCCAGTTCCAACAGCTCATAGTCGACAATTCGACCGTCATAGTCCACCAGCACTTTCCCTTCGGACTTGCTGACGTCGTGGACCAGGCCGATATCCCCGTTAAACACATCTTTTTCGTAATTATTTTTCAGGTGCATCACCTTGTCCCCGAGCTTAAAGGTGATCCCCCGACTTTCTATACCCTCTTGTGTCTCATTGAGCACGGCCTGGAGCTGTTGATTCAGGTTGATGGTGCCAGCCTCTCCCTTGTGCATGGGGGTGAGTACCTGGATTTCGCCGATGTGGGGAAAGGCGGCTGGAATCCTTTTTGAGCACAGTTCCAATATGGTTTCCACCACCTTTTGGGGGGTGTTGTTTTCAATAAAATAAAATTCAGACTTCTCCGGGGTCGCTGCTTTAAAATCCGGCATTTGGCCGTTTCGGATACTGTGGGCGTGCATGACAATGGGGCTTTCCTTGGCCTGGCGGAAAATCTTGGTCAGGGAAAATACCCGCACCCTGTCAGATTCAATCACATCGGACAACACATTACCCGGCCCCACCGAGGGCAACTGAAAGGTATCCCCCACAAGGATGAGACAGGCCATGGCCGGCATGGCGGTGATCAGGTGGTACATGAGATGGGTATCCACCATGGAGGCCTCGTCCACCACAAATACGTCCAGGTCCAACGGATTGGCAATATTTCTATCAAAATTTTTATTCTCATGGTCAAACCCCAACAACTTGTGCAGGGTAAAGGCTTTTTTCCCGGTCACCTCGGACAGGCGTCGGGCAGCCCGACCCGTGGGGGCGCCCAGGACCACTGTCAGGTTCAGCTTTTTGAATACCGTGCACAGGGCCCGGACCAGGGTGGTTTTTCCGGTGCCTGGCCCCCCGGTGATCACGGCAATTTTCTGCTCCAGCACCTGGGTGACCACATCTAACTGCTCCCGGGACAACTTGACCGCCAGGGTTGTCAACACCTCTTCAACTATTTGATCTTCGCTGATGGCGTAATTGGGGGTCTTGACGGTCAACAGCGCTTTGATGCGTGAGGCAATAATGGTTTCTGCCCTGAAAAGTCTGGTGAGATAGACATGGGTTCTGTCTTGTTCATTGGCGTCATTTGCATTTTGGGCATTTTGGGCTGGGGCATCGGGGGGCTCATCAGGCATCTGGCCAGTCTCTTGTCCTGGCTCTTGTCCGGGCTCTTGCCCGGTGTCTTCTCCTGGTTTTTCTTCTGGAGGTTCCACCACCACTTCCTTTGAATTTACCAATTCCATAAGAGGAAGCTCAAACAATTTTCGGGTTACACCCCCGAGTCTTGCGCAGGCTGTGAAGAGAGCGGATTTTCGGGCATAGACATGGCCCTCATTTTCCTCCATGAGTAATTGGCAGATCAGGCATGCCTCCAGCCTTTTTTTATCCTCCCGTTCAATACCATTTTTCCGGGCAATGATATCAGCAGCGTGGAACCCAAACCCCGGGATATCCTTTGCAAGAAGATAGGGGTCTGTCTTGAGAACCTCCAGAGCATTGGTGCCATAGGTTTGTAAAATAGGACCGGCATAAAGGGCGCCCACCTGGTGGTGCTGGAGAAACTGCATGACCCGCCGGACCGAGTGATGCTTGTTCCAGGCCCGTTCAATGAGCCCTTTTTTGGCCTTGCCGATTCCGTTAACGGTGGTCAGTTTGTCCGGCTCATTCTCGATGATTGTAAGCGTTTCTTCTTTAAACGTGTCCACTATCCGGTTGGCGAGCCCTTTGCTGATGCCCTGTATCAACCCCGATCCCAGATAGCGTCTGATCCCTGCAATCGTGGCCGGCAGGGTCACCTGATAGGTAACCGCCTCGAATTGATCCCCGTATTTGGGATGGGATATCCATTTGCCGGACAGGGTCAGGCTTTCTCCCTTTGCCACCCCGGCAAGATACCCCACCACGGTAATGGGCTCGGGGATTCCTTGTACCTGTATTTTGCAGACGGTATAATGATTTTCCGGATTCTGATAGGTGATCCGGGAGAGAACCCCTTTTATGGTAATCATACTTTTTTTACGTGGTCTTTTTTCATGTTATTAATGATCCAAAGGGCGGCGTCAAACAGATTTTTTCCAAAAAAATCAGGGATGACCCCTTTCTCTTTCAGGGTGTTTATGGCCTGGCTGCCGTTACCCGTAGCCACCAGAATGTTTTTGCTGCACTTAGCTGAAAGCCCGCACTCAATGTCCTTGGCAGAGTCCCCCACCATACACGAGTGGGCAGGATCTATGTCGTGGGTGGCCATGGCCTGTAAAATCAGTCCGGGAAGGGGTTTGCGGCAATCACACCCGGCTTGCGGGGTGTGGGGACAAAAAAAGATATCCATGATATGACCGCCTGCTGCTTTTACCCCGGTTTTTAATTTATTAAATATGGCATCCAGTACCAATGGGGAGACCATGCCCCTGCCGATGGCGGACTGGTTGGTGATCAGGATGACATCAAATCCGTGTTGGGTGAGAAGGGCAATGGCCTGGGGGCTTTTGGGAATAAAATGAAACTCGTCCGGGGTTTTGATATAGGCATCAGAGTCCTGGTTAATCACCCCGTCCCGGTCCAGAAAAACGATTCTTTTCATTTTTTACCCGTTTTACCCCTTACTCTGCAACGGCAAAGGTGTTGGCAAACCCTTCGGTCATGAGTCGTTTGCTGAATTCGACGGCGTCTTTCAGGTTGGTGAACTTACCGATTCTGACCCGGTAAAATAACCCTCTGTCATCTTCATAGGGAACAAAATGGGCATTCAGATAGGTTGCGGATAATTTTTTCCGGTAATTTTCCGCATTGGTTTTCACCTTAAAGGCCCCTACCTGGACGGTGAAATTGCCCTTCCAATAATCGAGGGGTTTAAATGTTGTGGGCTCTTTGGTGGTCTTGGAATAAGCGGTTGCTTTTCCCAGGGCTGTGACCGTTACCCGGGCCGTACCGGCTCCCACCATACCGATTTTATTGGCCCCGGTATGGGACAGATCAATGATTCGGCCCGTAACAAAGGGTCCCCGGTCATTGACCCGCAGGGTGACCTCTTTTCCGGTATCGTGGCTGTAAACCTTTACCCAGGTTCCCATGGGAAGGGTCTTGTGGGCAGCGGTCATGGCGTACATATTATAGGTCTCCCCATTGGAGGTTTTTCTGCCGTGGAATTTTTTACCATACCAGGAAGCAATTCCTTTCTCCTGGTATCCCTGGGCGCTGTCCATGGGGGTATACCGCTTGCCGGCAATGGTATAGGGTCGTTGGGTGGCAGGGGTCTTGCCCGTTTTCTTGCCTGGTATTGTTTTCTTTCCAGTGTATTTGGGGGCTGGTTTTCTGCTGTGTTCATAGGACACCGGTTTTTTGGAACATCCACCGGTCAATACCAGGGAAAAAAGGATCAGAGAAAAAATGATCAGGAGAAATGAATATCCAAAGGGTGTTCTTTGCAGGGCAGTTTGTTTTTTTATCATATATTCAATGCTTTATTTAAGACTTCTTCCATTTTATCGGTAAATATAAAAGAGATGTGGTCCTTTATATGGGCGGGCACATCTTCTATGTCTTTTTCATTCCACAGGGGTAAAATAAGGGTTCTTATCCCGGCTCTGTGGGCGGCAATTACTTTTTCCTTCACTCCTCCCACGGGCAGCACCTCGCCCCTGAGGGTGATTTCACCGGTCATGGCCAGGCGGGGCTTCACCTGGCGGCCTGAAATCAACGAGACCAGGGCGGTGAGCATGGTTACACCGGCAGAGGGGCCATCCTTGGGAATGGCGCCTTCTGGCACATGGATATGGATGTCATGATTCTCAAAAAAGGTTTCATCCACCTTGAGTTTCGCGCAGTTGGCCCGGATATAGCTTAGGGCGGTGCTGGCAGATTCCTTCATCACATCCCCTAACTGGCCGGTGAGGGTTAACCCCTTGCTGCCGCGCATGGCCACCGCTTCAACAAAGAGGATTTCACCGCCATAGGGGGTCCAGGCAAGTCCCACCACCACACCGGGGATTTTAATTCTTAATCCCAGGTCCGGCATGTTCTGAACCGGTCCCAGATAGTCACAAATCGTGTCCTGGCGGATTACAAGACCCTTTGTTTCTTCCTCGGCAACTTTAGCGGCAACCCCCCGGCAGATCGCTCCGATCCGTCGCTCCAGGTTCCGTAAGCCTGCCTCCCGGGTATAGCCAGCAATGATCTTTTTGACCGCTCCCGGGGTGAATCGTATCTGGTGGGTCAACAGCCCGTTGGCCTCCCGTTGCCTCGGGATTAAATACCGGGTGGCAATTCTGAGCTTTTCATCTTCGGTGTACCCGTTGAGCTCCAGCACCTCCATTCTGTCCCGCAGGGGGGCGGGGATGGTGTGGAGAACATTGGCCGTGGTCAGGAAAATCACATCGGAGAGGTCAAAGGGAACATCCAGGTAATGATCCGTAAAGGAAACATTTTGTTCAGGATCCAGAACTTCCAGGAGGGCCGAGGACGGATCTCCATGGTAGGAGGAACTGACCTTGTCAATTTCATCCAGCATAAACACAGGATTATTCTTGCCCGCCTGTCTCAATCGTTGGATAATTCTGCCGGGAAGCGCTCCTACATAGGTTCTTCGATGGCCTCGGATCTCCGCTTCATCCCGGACACCCCCCAGGGCGATGCGGACAAATTCCCGGCCCAGGGCCTTGGCAATGGACCGCCCCAAAGAGGTTTTCCCCGTGCCCGGGGGGCCTGAAAAACAGAGAATGGGTCCCTTGGAATCTTTTTTTAGTTTCCGGACCGCCAGATATTCAAGGATTCGTTTTTTTGGGTTTTTAAGGCCGTAATGGTCCTGGTTTAACACCCGTCGCGCCTCTTTTATATCCAGCCGATCCCGGGATTTCTCATGCCAGGGCAGGGAGGTGATCCAATCCAAATAGGAGGAAGCCACCACATATTCAGAAGAGGAGGGCTGCATGCGAGACAGGCGTTGCAACTCCCGTTCCGCCTCTTTTCGGGATTCCCCGGGCAGGTTTTTCTTTTCTATCAGGGTTTGGTATTCCAGGATTTCAACTCTTTCATCCCCGGTCTCCCCCAATTCTTCTTTGATGGCTTTGAGCTGCTGGCGAAGGTAATATTCCCGCTGGCGCTTGTCCATGTCTTCCTTGACCTGATTCTGGATCTTGGATCCCATCTCAAGAATCTCCAGCTGGTCATTGACCAGGCGGGTGACCTTTTTTAGCCTGAGGTTGACATTCAGCAATTCAATGACATTTTGTTTTTCCTTTACCGGCGCATTGATGGTGGAGGCGACCATATCTGCCAGCACATGAGGTTCCTGGAGGGATTTTATCATGTGTCCCATCTCCGAGGGTAACCCCGGCGAAAGGGTGATAATTTTTTCATATTGTCCCACAATATTGGCCATGAGCGCCCGGTTTTCTTTGTGCCGATCCCCGTTTCTGTTTTCCAGCACCTCAATTTTTGCCTGCATATATTGCTTGCCCTGGAGAAACTCGACTACCTTGAAGCGCTCCAATCCCTGGATGAGTAACTGGGCCTTTTCGTCCTCCATCTTGGACATCTTTAAAATCATGGCCACCGTGCCGATGCGGTGGAGATCATCGGTTCGATGCTTTGAGTCAAGATCTGATCTTTTTGACAACAAAAGCCCCAGCATCCGGTTGCCAGCCATGGCTTCATCGATCAGTTCAATGGCCTCTTTTTGAATCAGCACCAGGGGCAACACCATTTTGGGAAACAAATTGGTGTCTACAATGGGTAGTATGGGGATTTTTTTGGGGATGCTGTCACTTGTTCTGTTGGCTGAGGGATGTCTCAGGTCATCCATTTCGGATTCCTTTTGGATTGGCTTAAATAAAGTCTAGGGAAACATTCCTCTTTTGCTTTATATTTTTATTGGAAAGCTTGCCCAGGGTTAATTCCAGGAATCCGTTGGAAAAGGAGGCAGACACCTTTTCAATATCAATGACGCTGGGCAGATAAAGGACCCGCTCAAATTCTCCAAACTGGATTTCCGCCAGCCGGAAGGTTGCGGTGGGATCCGGGTGATTGCTTTGCCTGCTACCGGAAATCATAACGGCCTTGTTGTTCACCTCAATAATGATATCCTCTTGGTTTACCCCTGCGATTTCAGCCTGGATAATAATTTTATGTCTGGTTTCAAATATATCCATCTGGGGTTTCCAGATACGCTTTGAAAAACAGAACATGGGGTTGACCGATTGAAACATCTGCTCAAAAGACTTGTCCTCTGATGCATGGGTTCCAAGGTTATTCCCAAACCGAATTTCTATCTGTTCCATAAAAAACACTCCTGATGACACTATTATATCGATCATCTGACGGTCGGTAAAAGTACCATTTGAGCGCTGGGTTGTAAAGCGCAATCACAAAAAGCCAGCAAATCTCGGTAACCTAAGATGATGGCACCGTACTCGGGAAAATATAAATCTCCAAAAATTTAAGATGCAGATTAACGCAGATTTTGTAGGATTACTAATCTGTGCGCCAATCTGCATCCTATAAAAATTAAGTCCTGCCCCAATTTATTTTTCAAAAGCCAGAAAATAAACTGGAAGGAAATACTACATCGTGGTATTAAATAATACATGACTTCTCAAATACAGCTTTCTCATAGTTTGAAAAATATATTTAAAACTCCGATTCTAATGTCTATATTTTTGATCTGTTTTTTAATTGCGTCAACACTTGCGAGTTATAGCCGATTTTACATCATGCCAGTGTTTTCAAATCTTCTTCTCCGAAACATTGAAAAGGAAGCAGAGAGAACTGCAGAATACCTTTCCGCCATCCTTCTGGCAATTCAACCCTATCAAAATATAAATTTACCCGATTCTCAAAAAACAATATTCGGAAACCAATTGATTGAATTAAAAGAAGAGCTATTTACAAATAATATCAGGGAGAGGATAAAAGAAGCGCAATTCTATCTTCATCTGGAAAAACTTAAATTCTTTGATTCCAAGGGAAAGGTTGTCTATTCTACAGATGGTAAGGATATGGGAATCATTAATACCAAACCGTATTTTTTAGGTCGGGTGGTTAAAGGAGAAAAGTTTTCAAAAATTGTTAAAAAAGATTCTAAAAGTGCTGAAAATCGTATCCTGAAAACGGATGTAGCCGAAATATACATTCCGTTAATGAATCGTGCTAAATTTCAGGGTGCCTTAGAAATATATTATGATATTTCACAAAGAAAACAGGCCTTAGATCGTCTTGTTTTCAAAACGCTCATGATTATTTATGGACTGACAATTGTGTTTTTAATAGCTGTCGGAATAGTTTTGAACAAAGCAAGCGTCCAGATGATCCAACGAAAAAAATCTGATGAGAAACTAAAAGAAGTCAATCAAACTCTTGAAAAAAGAGTTATTGATCAAACCGAAGAAATTCGACAAACCCAGAAAGTATCTGTCAAGGCTTTGGCCATTTTGGCCGAACATTATGATGCCGATACTGGCGAGCATCTCAATAGGATTCAATCATATGTAGAGATTTTAACCAAGTGGTTAAAGGAAAATTCTCACTTTAAAGCATATTTGTCTAAAAAGGAGAACTATATTAGTGAGATAAAATTGGCATGCCTGCTCCATGATGTGGGTAAGACAGCCATACCAGTTGAAATTTTGAATAAACCAGGTAAACTCACCAATGCGGAATTTGAAATTATTAAAACCCATACAACGATTGCAGGGGATGCTTTAACCTCTGCAAATGATGACTTTAGAAAAACATTTATATCTGACAGTTATCTTGCCCTGGCCAGGGATATTGCACTTTATCATCATGAAAAATGGAATGGGAAAGGTTACCCAAAAGGGCTTTCTGGCGAATCGATTCCACTTTCAGCAAGAATAGTTGCGGTTGCAGATGTTTACGATGCTTTAAGAAGCAAGCGTCCATACAAGGAGGCCTGGTCACATGAAAAAGCTGTGAATGAAATCATGACTGAAAAAGGAAAGCATTTTGATCCTGAAATAATTACAGCATTTATCAGCCAGTCAGACACGTTCCATACTATTTCCAAAAATCAATAAAATTATTTGTCCAGAATGGTTCTGACCGCCTTGGAAAACTCCTGAAGGGAAAATGGTTTTTGAATAAATCCGTGGCACCCCTGGTCTAAAAGTGCTTCCAGGCGTTCATCCACAGTGTACCCGGTGGTGATGAGAATCTTGGTTTGGGCCTTGATCTCTTTTATCCGGGCAAATGCCTTTTCCCCGTCCATTATCGGCATGATCAGGTCCAGCACCACCAGGGAAATTTGATCTTTGTGCAATTGGAATATTTCAACGGCTTCCATCCCGTTGTGTGCAATAAGGGGGGTGTATCCCAGTTTCTCAAGGAAATTTTTCCCCACATTTAAAATCTCCTGTTCATCATCCACTAACAACACGGTTTCAGACCCTTTCAGCAGCTGCTCAAATGCGAGCGGTTCTTTTGAAAGTTTTTTTATACAAACCTTGTTGGAGGCGGGCAGGCAGACCTTAAACTCAGACCCTTCCTCTTTTTTGCTGGTCACCGTGATGAAGCCGCCGTGGTTTTTTACAATACCGAAAACAGTTGAAAGCCCCAGTCCCCTGCCTTTTTTGTCCCCGATCTCTTTTGTTGAGAAAAAGGGGTCAAATATTTTTTTTTGAATCTGATCATCCATTCCAATTCCGGTATCTTTGATGGTTATCTGGATGTACCGGCCGGGAGTGATTTCAAAGGGATACCCATGGTCTTCCCGGATAAAAAGGTTTTGGGTACTGACAAACATCTGTCCGGCATCAATCATTGCCTGGGAGGCATTCATCAACAGATTGAGACAGACCTGCTCTATCTGGGATTGGTCCCCGTCCACATTGTGGAGGTTCTTTTCAAAGGATTCTATTATCTGGATATCTTTTCTTGAGGGTTTGAAGATGTTCAAAGCCATTGCCACCAACTGGTTGACGTCCAACAGGGCAATTTGATATTTCCCCCCCCTGGCAAATCCCAGCAGCCGGCTTGTTAGCTCTGCCGCGGTCTCCACCAGTTTTTCTATTTGGCGGGTGTGGGAAGCTATCTTTTCCACAGCACTCAGATCGATTCGCATCAGGGACAGATGACCCTGGATGCCCATTAAAATATTGTTAAAATCATGGGAAATTCCCCCGGCCAGAACGCCGATGGCTTCCATCTTATGTGCCTGTTGAAGCTGGATCTGGAGGGATTTTAATTCGGAAATATCCGTCACAACCACCATCGCTCCTTTTTCCGGATTCCCTGGATACAGAAGAGATGTGCGAATCCGGCAGTCAAAGGCGGTGCCGTTTTTTCTGGAAAGCTTTGTTTCAACCACGCCAATATCGTATTTTTTTATTCCCGCAATAAGGGCTTTGCCTACGCGTTCATATTCTTTTTGGGTGGGATACAAAATTCTGACATTTTTCCCTCCAAGTGATCCCGCTTCATATCCCAGCATGTCATAAAAACTTTCATTGGCCCACTCAATAACCTTGTCCCTTACAACCCCGAGGCCTGCAGGAGAAGACTCCAGAATAACCTTCATTTGTTTGAAGGACAATTGTGCCGGGTCACCGGTGTTGACATCATTTGGGGGAATTTTGTGGGCGTTTAATCTTCGTCCGGAACCGTGGATATTGTTTTCAGCATTCTTTTTATGATATTCTCGGGTCATAAGAAAATCCTGGTTTGTTTTCATAAATTGACGGGGGATCGAGTTGCTGGTAAGTATAGCAGACTTTTTTTCATAATACTAAGGCCAAGATAAAAAAAAATGTATCATAAAAAAAATTTTTATTCAGTATTCCCCTATTTTTCTGCGCTGGTTAGCGGGTTTCTGTTAACGGCCTGTTTTCCCGATTCCGGCCTGTATTATCTTGCCTTTATTGCCCTGGTTCCCCTCCTTTTTTCCATTCATTCCATGACACCCAAACAATCCTTTTATGCGGGGTTTTTGGCGGGGGCTTCTCATTATCTGACCCTGATCTATTGGATTGTCCCCACGGTGACGATTTACGGCGGTCTGAATTGGGTGCTGGGTGTTGCAACCCTGGCACTGTTGTGCCTTTATCTTGCCCTTTATATCGCAGGATTTGCCTGGCTCATTAAACGACTGGATCCCCCCTTGTGGGCAACCCCCCTTGTGGGCGCCGGTATCTGGGTCGGGTTGGAATATATCCGGACCCATGCCCTCACGGGATTTCCCTGGGGCATCCTGGGCTATAGCCAGTATTTAAACCAGACCCTGGTTCAGATGGCGGATTTGACAGGGGTTTTGGGCATCTCTTTTGTTATTGTGCTTAGCAATCTTACCCTGGCCCACTTATTTGTTTACATGGGCTTTTCACCAGATTGGAAAAAAAAGTTCCGCCGGGAAACCTGGGTCATCCTTTCTTATACCCTGGTGATTGTGGTGGCAGCCGGTCTCTATGGCAGGCATCAGATACAGAGGATGGAGGGTTTGATTCACAAGGCGCCAAAGCCTAAGATTTGTG
>JAFLJU010000639.1 GCA_022712835.1 Desulfobacteraceae bacterium | reverse complement strand
TAACTGAAAGTAATTTAAAGGTTTAAATAATATCAAAGCCTAGAAGAAATAACGACGTAACTGAAAGCAATTTAAAGGTTTAAATAATAGAATCAAAGCCTAGAAGAAATAACGACGTAACTGAAAGCAATTTAAAGGTTTAAATAATATCAAAACCTAGAAGAAATAACGACGTAACTTCTGGTCCCAGGTTCTCGGCATCAATGCCGATGATCATGTTCACGTAATTTAAAACATCCTTTTTAATGGCCAGGGGTTCGTCCATATACGCATTAAACATTTCGGTCATGATCCGCTCTCGATATAACCCCCTGGCAATCTTCAAATCTTCCTTAAATTTGGCCCGATCAGAGGGTTCCTGCACATAATCCAACACTGTTCTTTCCAGGGCCTTGAATATATCCAGGGCAAACATGCACTTACCTTCATTGGTTTCCGAACTTTCCAGCAACAATTGAACAGCCCGACCCAGATTTCTCTGGCCCATTCCCTTTTGCCCAAACCGCTTGGTGATCTCAGTGTCCTGGTTCAACGAGTCGATGAGTTCTGCCAGGGTTTTCAAACTTTTCTCTCCGGCCACTTCTCCCGCAGCAAGTTTCATGGTTTCCACGGGGGTTAATTTGTCTGATTTGGGCAGACGGCTCAGTACCACCCCAACGGAAGCGGCGTAATTCAAATTGGGATCCTGGTGAAGCACCTCGTGGGCAAGAGACCGTTTGGTGTCGGTACCAATGGCATACTCTGTCAAATATTTTTGAATCTTATAATCGGTATTGTGTGCCACATAACAGATTCGGCACCGATCAATGATCGGCGCTTCTTCCCGTTCTGATAAAAAGGTATCAAACTCGGAATTATTGCTGGTGGCGATAATCAAGGTATCAATGGGCCACTTGAAGCCGTCCAGTTCAATGGTCCTGTTCTGGATCACCCCGAGATAAACCTGAACCAGGTCTTTTTTATTCTTATAAATTTCATCACTGAAGTGGATCCCGCCACCGGCAACCCGGGCAAGAGCCCCCCTTCTTAAATCAAACCGATAGGGGTTATTGGAATCTGAAATATGAAGCAGCCGCTGGATGGATTCTTCACCCATGAGATCCACAGCAGATGAGGTAATTTTATCCTTGGCAGGATATTTACCGGTAATGGTCCCAAGACTTTCAATGAGCGGAACCTGGGTAATTTCTATGAAAGAAAGCATCTTGGTAATATCGTTGTCACAAAATTCCCGGATCTCGTTCCAGATATAGGCGGAACAGGCTCCCAGGGGTCGATATTTATCATAGAGAGCATCTATTTGTTTGCTGGTGAATTTTGAAATTTTCCCCAGATATTCCATGGATTGATCTTTTGTTTCATGGAGGCTCATGGCAAGAATCATGGGGTCTTCATAGGTCTGAGATTCAATAAAAGAAATTTTTCCATACCCCCCCAGTTTGTCCAGATTAATAAACCGGAACGTATGTTTTCTGTTCTGGGGAACGGTTAAAAATTCCCGATATCGTGCACACAGGTATTCCACCAAAAAGGTTTTGCCATTGCCGGGTTCTCCTACCAAAACAAAGGCCATCTCCCTGGAAGACCCCCCTTCCGACGCATCCTTTACAAATGAAACAAGGCTGTTGATTTCATCGTACATGCCAATCAGATGTTTTTTCCCCTGGCTGAACAGATCAAATTGGTAGGTGGTCTTTCCTTTGACAGTGATTTTCTGAATACCTGCATCCAGAATCATTCGAGAAACGCCTTGAAAGGCGTCTTCAAAAACCTTTTTTCCCTTCTTCACTGCATCAACATGGTGTATTAAAGATTTTGGATTCGCTTTGTTGGCCATTTTACCCTCCCAGAGGCAGCAAGGAGGCAGATGCTGCCAGTCAATATTGGTTAGAATTCGTCAATTTTCTTTTCAAAGCAGATACTTAAATTTGTAGCCTTGCTAATTGATGTCTCTGGCGTAACAATTTTCTGGAGCTTATGTTTAGGTTTGAATTTTTACTTACCATCAATATAACAAGTTAAAAAAACAGTGTCAAACAATTTACTCTTTCAATTAAAAAACCATTGTCTGTCATTTGCTTAAAGTGCCTTGATACTCTATGATTCCAAAGTTCATAGGTTTCTTAAATTTTCTTAGAACACAGATAGATATGTCTTTCTGTGTTTGGAATTTTATGATAACTATATAGTATTTAATAAATTTATCAGGATCCCAAAATGAATCCAAGAAAGGTGACCATTGTTATTGATACAGCAAAGTGTACAGGGTGTGAACTTTGCATTACCGTCTGTCCGTCTGACACCCTGTCCCTTATCAATGGGGTTGCAACTATTACGGGGGAAACTTCTCTTTCATGCGGCCATTGCATGGCAGTTTGTCCAGAGGATGCCATTCAAGTGGGAGCGCTTGATAATGAGATGGTATCCTTTGAAACCTTTTCTCTGGACAAAAAATGGATGAAATATGGCGGTTTCCCCACAAAAGATCTGGCCAGCCTCATGGCATCCAGACGATCTTGTCGAAACTTTAAAACAAAAAATGTGCCACCTGAGATACTAAGGGATCTGATAAAATTTGCAACCCTTGCACCCTCTGGAACCAATAGTCAGGAATGGACATTTACCTGCCTATCCACCCAACAGACCGTTGCGGCATTGGGGATTAACATCAAGCACTTCTTTCAAAATCTGAATAAAAAAGCTGAAAATTTCTTTCTCAGAAAATCTCTTAAATTAGTCGGAATAAAAGCCCTTGATGACTATCATAAAGAATACTATTCTTCTGTAAAAGAGGCCATGGACGAAATGGAAAACCATCAGATTGACCGGCTTTTCCACGGCGCAACTGCCTGCATTCTCATAGGTTCTGGCCGAGAAGCTAGCTGCCCCAAGGAAGATGCCATGCTTGCAGCGGGGAATATCTTGTTAGCTGCCCACACAATGGGGCTTGGTTCCTGCCTTATCGGGTTTGCCGTTGAGGCCATGAAAGCCGATAAAACGATTCAAAAAAATCTTGATATCCCTAAAGGGGAGAGGATACATGCCGTCATTGCATTGGGGTATCCCAACGAATCTTACAGGCGCATTACAGGAAGGAAAAAACCAATAATCCGGTTTAAATGAGGTAAAAATGATCCAGGATAAACCATTAACAATTATAGACATCACACATGAATTAAATTCAGGCATCTCGACCATAAAATTCATATTGAATCGGTTTAGCCCATGGTTACCCTTTGAGCCCGTTGACGGACAGCAGTGTTATTCACGAAACACCATTCCGCTTCTTATTAAAATAAAAGAATCTTTAGAGGCAGGCATGCTGCCATCAGAGATTGATCAAGAGCTGAAAACCAACGCACAAAAGAATGCTGGGACAGACCATAACACAACTCTGAACCCCCATTTTATGGAACAACCCAATGAAGACATTCGTGTCAGCAAGGATGGGTTAAGCCTAATTAAATCATTGTTTGATGATATCGCAATTCAACAAAGTAGAGTGGCCACGGCCCATGAAAAAAGAGCAGTGGCCGAGGAAAGAAAAGCAATTGCCATAGAAAAAAGGGCGGATGCTGAAGAAAAAAAAGCGGTGGCCATGAATAATATCGCCAGTGCACTTCAGGAAATGAACCGACACAGACTCCCTGATCCCCAAACAAGGGAAATGGCACGCAAGGCCGCACAATTTTTTACTCAGGATGAAATCAACCCGGATATGAGCCTTCCTGAACTCGGAGATACGGCACAACAGGATTACTCCGAGATGTTTGACTCCCAAGACCCATCCGTTGATCTATTGGTAGAAAGTGACATAGACGTGGATGATCTCAATGATTTGATAGAGGATACCCTCCTTGTAGATGTTGAAAATATTTCAGAGAAACATCTTCCTGAAGAGATGGAATCATCTCTAAAAACAAAACTTAAATTAGATGATTTATCTGCTCTTATCGACCCGGAAATCCCCAGGGCAAACGGCCCAAATAAGGACGAAACAAATAAAGATGAAGTGCTAGAACTTGATGATTTATCAACGTTATTGGATGACCCGGCCCACCCCGATGAGATGGACGATCTCTCGGCGTTGATCGATACGGTTTCAGCACAGGCTGTGACCGAAACTATGATCCTGGACGATTTGTCATTATTAATTGACGAGACCGCATCGCAAGGCGCCCCCCAGGAACTGGACAATTTGTCTTCATTGATTGACGAGACCGCGTCTCAAGGCGCCCCCCAGGAACTGGACAATTTGTCTCTATTGATTGACGAGACCGCGTCGCAAGGCGCCCCCCAGGAACTGGACAATTTGTCTTTATTGATTGACGAGACCGCGTCTCAAGGCACCCCCCAGAAACAGGACAATTTGTCTTTATTGATTACACCTGATTCCGTCCCTATCTCACAGGTTCCAATGGATGATCTAAGCGCCCTGATAGAGAAGACCCCCTCCTTAAAACCCGATATCACACCTGAAGAAAATCTTAAAAAATACAAGGCCGCTGTTATGAAAACCATTCTACAACTCAAAACAGATGGTGTAAGCCCAAAAGAAGCGACGCTCCGCCTGAATGAAGACGGTGTTCAGACAATCTCTGGAAAATCAAAATGGAGTGAAATAGCAATTTCACAAATATACAAATTTATTGATTCTGCCAAATAACCATGCACTCATATTTACTGGAACCTGTTTATTAAAATAAGATTATTTTGCGCCTGCTTTAATTGCAAATTCGGTATTTACAAATTTTTCCAGATCAATAAGACTTGTCATAATCTTCATTTTATCCATCATATATTTCTGGATGATATCAAGATCTTCTATTATTGGGAACAGCTCCCCTGTGGTTATCCTATCCGGTGGCATGGTAAGAACTTTTCGGATCAATTCTTTGTCCTGGGTTAAAAATTCTCCCCCAATGATGGCTGCGGGTTCAGGCTGCGCATCAATGGCAAGTCCGGATTTTACAAAGCTGTCACAAATTTCCTGGATGGCTTCGGGATGTTTTTCAATAATTTCTGATCGAACGACAAAAACACAACAAGGATGCCCCGGCCACAAATCTTTTGAAAGCGCAAATTCTTCACCATGCCCCTGGGCAATCACCTGGGATCCAAAGGGTTCTGCCACGATAAAACCACCGATCTCCCCCTCTTCATCATATTCAATGGCTTCGGGCATCTGAAAGGGTGCCACAACTTCCAAAGTCACATCAATCCCCTTTTCTGTGGATCGTCCAGGCTTCAGGCCTTTTTCCGATAGAAGCTTGTGAAATAGCATATTGTGGATGGATAATTGGTAGGGTATCAAAACGGTTTTACCGGCGAAATCTTCAATTTTCTCGATATTGGCATTTTTGCTCTTCACAAGGATACTTCCTGATTTGTGAGCCAAAAGCAACAATTTTAAGTCCACGCCGGATTTATATAAATCCATGGCAGTGGGCGCAAGAATTAGGGCACCATCAAGTGATTTGACGGAGAGTGCATCGGCCACCTCATTCCACCCATTTTTAACCACAGGCTCAAGTGTACAATGCTCAAATTTTTCCATTCCCTTTTTCAATTTGAGAGCACTAACCCCCAGAATAAGATGGTCTGTAATTTTTAAATAGCCGATCTTTATTGCAGGTTTTTCCGCCATCGATATACCTCCGGATTATAAGCGCATATTATAATATTTTTGTTTTCTTATGCGCAACTTTGGTTCAAAGTCAATAATAAATGATTAACAAACCAGATACAAATTCTTGCAGCTTGTGCGGATAAAATGTTACATATTTTCCCTATAAAGTAAAGCGATAGTTTGTCATACCACCTTAGGATAATAGGCCATTCATAACAGGCTCAGAAAATAACCGGCCAGGGAAATATCCTCTGGTGTCGTCAGTTTGATATTTGATAAAGAGCCATTTGTAATGAAAACGGGAAGCCCGGCATGCTCCATAATGGAGGCATCGTCTGTTCCGCTAAACGAATCGTCCCTGGCATGGCCATATGCCTTCAAAATAAGATCAAGGCGAAATACCTGGGGAGTCTGTGCCAAAAAGAGCAACTCCCGATCAAGGGTTTTTGATATTTGTCTCCCCACCACTTTTTTCACTGTATCTGATATTTTTACAGCAGGAATACAGGCACCATTCATGGTGGCCTTGGCAATGCAGTCATCGATTAATGCCCCATCAACAAAGGGGCGAACCCCATCATGTATCAACACAAGACTTGTGTTAAGGGCCGGAGACAAATCACAGGCTTTTTCCAAACCGTTGAAAACAGATTCCTGACGAGTCTCCCCGCCATTTACCAAATGTAGGGGGGTCTGAATGCCATATGGTTTTATGAGAGAATCCATACAAAAGGCCCTATCCTCTTTAGGAAGAACCAATATGATATCTGTAATTTTTTCATGGGAATCAAAGATTGCAATGGTCCTTGTTAGAACAGGAACCTTACCAAGCTTCAAATATTGTTTTTTTTCCTGGGAATGCATACGCACCCCTTTACCGGCAGCAACTATTATAACAATATGTCTGAAAGCAATCATTTTCAGCTCAAATAAGACAATTCTTTTGGTAAAGGAATTCCCTTGCCCATATGATCTTCACCGTAGTTCACACTCGCCAGTATGACCAGATCATTCAAGGCCCTTGAATCACCTGAAAAAGCAACAACTTCGATCTCTTCTTTTTTGATTTTACCCCCGGCCCATTGGATATCCAAAACAGAAGAAGCATCAAAGGAGTCCTCACCCACTTGGAGATTAACCTCGCCCCCGTAATGCTGAACAATTTTTGCAACCAAAAGGCTTGGTCGAGAGTGGAACCCCCTGTCCTTTGGGATACCCACCTTTACCGTGGATCTTTCCATGTTTTCATTTATAATTTTAAAGGCCACTTCTTTACCCGATGATAAAAACTTGGCCGCATAAAAAAGGCAAAAATTTACTGCCCGGTCCAAAAGCACATCCCGATCAATCAATTCAGAAAGAGCGATGCTTATGTTCTTATAGACATCCTTAAATCCGACATCATATAGATGGCGCTCATAAAAATGCAACAAACGACCCATCACCTGAAGTATATGAAAGACAATGGAGAAATGACTTCGAAGCTGGTCTAAAAGAATATTTTCAGATGAGGATTCAGAGTTCACCACATAAGAATCAAAGGAGGATTGGATATTATGAATTCTCATTTCATAGTTACGAACAATCACTTCATTAATTTTTTCGGGAACCAGTTTGCGAATCTTTTTTAAATCATATCGCTCATAAAAAGAAAATTGTTCAAAATCCTTAATCACCTCAAGGAACTCGCTTGCGATCCGGGTTAAATTTTCTTTTTGGTGATCTTTTGCATTGTGATCATCGATATTATGATCCAGATGCTGGGATGAGGAAATCCCAGGAAAATAACTTAAGTCATACCCGGCCTCAGGAATGGTGATATTCAATCGTTTTGCTTCTTCTAAAATCACAGGAACCGCAAGTTTCAAGGACTCTTGAATAATCTTCAGGGTATCTAAGGCCTCTAATTTAAACATCTCCTGGTGACCATTTTCAAGGCGATAAAACTTAAATCGGTTCAAAAGATGCCGCTGGGAATAACAAGCAAGGGAAAGATGTCGGACACTTGCACTTAATTCCCGATAAAAAACCCATTCTTTATTTTTTTTTGCCCCGTGGAAATCTAAAAAATCTTCAAGGATATGGGAGGTGGTGATGAGCTTGGAATACAATTTTTTCGTGAACAGATAATCGTCGGATTCAAGATCATTAATAAACAATACACATTTTAAGTACTCAAAGGAAAAGATATTGACCTTTTCCTTGAACGAGATATCACAGCTAACACTCATTATAATTATCCTGATTAAAAAAATTTCGGTCTGACCGTCCAGTAAGCCGAATCCTGTCACCCGAGCCGGTTACCCAACCTCGGGCCAACGATCATTCATCTGGGATACATGTTGCCATGCACCTCATGCAACCTACCCGGAAACTATGGGCGGACAACCCTCAAACATTTCCCTATTTGGTCTTGCACCGAACGGGGTTTACCAAGCTTTTCCAGTCACCTGGAAAACTGGTGCGCTCTTACCGCACCGTTTCACCCTTACCCTGAAGATTGTTGCCAATCCAAAGGGCGGTCTACTCTCTGTTGCACTTTCCTTCACGTCGCCGTGACTCCACGTTATGGAGCGTCCTGTCCTGCGGTGTTCGGACTTTCCTCGAGGTGGCAAAAGCCACCCCGCGATCGTTTAGTCCGGTCAGACCGAAATTTTAATCAATATTTACATAGTAAAGTATTCTACTGCAAATGGGACATGAAATCAATGAAGTTCCTCTTTGTACTTCAATATAAAGCTGGGGCGGAACATTCATGAAACATCCAGAGCAAACCTCATGATCTACCCGGGCAACGGCAGATCCCTGATTCATTTTTGATATCTTGCGAAAGCGAACCATCAAAGAAGGGTCCATGCGTTTGCCGATCTCTTCTTGTTGTGCAAGATAATCCTCTAACAGTTCTTTATCATCTCTACATTTTTTTTCAATTTCAGCTTGCTGACTTGCAATTTGTTCGGCCAGCAACCCATACTCTTTTTCACTCTCATTGGCGATAATCTCTGATTTCTCTCGTTCATCCATAAACTCGAGCAACTCAGTTTCCAATCCATCTTTGCGTTTTTTATTGTCGTCCACCTCACGGAGAAGCACCTGATACTCTTTGTTGGTATTAACCATTCTTAAGTGTTCATTGCTTTTAATAATCCGATCATCGACTATCTGGATTTCCTGTTCACTATCGCGACAAGCAGCCTTCGCTTTGACCAAGTCTTCTTTATTCTGATTGAGCGCTTTTTCAAATTGAGTCAGTCGTGATGACAATTTTACTTTTTCTTTTTCAACCTTTTCGAGAACCGCCTGAAGCCTAACGATTTGAGTTTCAGCTTCCTGAAGTTTAACAAGTGTTGCAATATCTGGTTTTGATATATCCTTCATAATAAATCCTTAAACTGTTTTGAATGGATCTTTTTCTTTTTTATACCCTTTTATTTCTATATCATATCCTACAGAAGAAAGTACCTGGGAAAGCTTTGTTTCGAGCAGGTCAACCACAATGACCTCCGAAGCAAAGTGTCCCACATCTATCAGTGCCTTATGGTGCATTTCAATTTGCCTTGCTTCATGGTACTTCACATCCCCGGTTATATAAACATCGGCAAAAGATTCTAGGAAAGAATCCACCAAGGAACCGCCGGAGCCGGTACAAAGCGCAACCTTTTCCACTTGAAGATTCAGGTCCCCTGTCACCCGAAGATATTCGAGCCCGAGACCTTCCTTAACTTGTAGAACTAGATTTTGTAACGATATGGGGGAATCCAGATGCCCGATCCTGCCGAGCCCCTGAAACCGATCCTCTGATTCCAATAGTGGTGAATCAGAACAAAGTGATTCATCACATTCGACACCAATCATTTTAGCAAAATAATCATTCAGACCGTTCATAGCCTTGTCTAAATTAGTATGTGCCGAAAGTATACTGATTTTTTCCCTGGCTGAAAGACAAATGGCGGATCCTGGCATTTCACCAAAGTTGATGGATTTTTCAGAAATCATCTGTAACGGATGATGGGACAGGACAAGATCTGCACCCCACCTGCTCGCATCCTCCAGAACTTCCATGGACACATCCAGACTCACCATAATTTTTTGAATTTTCCAGTCAAGATTCCCCGCCTGAAGCCCGGAATTATCCCAGTTCTCGGCAAGGTCAAAGGGGGCGAAGGTGTTGATAATATTTAATAATTTGCGAACGGTTAATTGCATATGCATCCCCTATAAACAAAAAAAGCGTGGGTTTCCACCACGCTTTTTATTCTTATATCGGCTTGACATCGAACCGGCACATTCATATATGTCTTGACCATCCTTTTTTCATTCTCATCGCGTTCATAGGGTACTGCCAGCATCCACTTAATGGTGGGCCCACCTGGAGTCGAACCAGGGACCGACCGGTTATGAGCCGGTGGCTCTGCCAAACTGAGCTATAGGCCCGTTGCCATGCAAACAAACTTGATTTATATATATCAACTATACTACTCTGTCAAGATTTAATTTTCAATAAAAGTCTTGAGCTTCTTGCTTCTTGTGGGATGCCGTAGCTTTCGCAATGCCTTGGCTTCAATCTGTCGAATTCTTTCCCTGGTAACGGTAAAATCCTTGCCTACCTCTTCCAGGGTATGATCTGATTTTTCACCAATACCAAACCGCATCCTTAAGACTTTTTCTTCCCTCGGGGTCAGGGTTGCAAGAATTTTCCTTGTCTGTTCAGCCAGACTAAAATCAATGGCAGCATCAGAAGGAATCGAAAACTTTTTATCTTCGATGAAATCACCCAAATGACTGTCTTCTTCTTCTCCAATAGGAGTTTCTAAAGAAATGGGTTCCTTAGCGATCTTAAGCACCCGTCGAACTTTATCAATGGGGATTTCCATTTTTTCAGCAATCTCTTCCGGTGACGGTTCCTTTCCCATCTCCTGGACAAGATAGCGGGATGTTCGGATGAGCTTGTTGATAGTTTCAATCATATGAACAGGAATACGAATGGTCCTGGCCTGGTCTGCAATCGCCCGGGTAATGGCCTGTCGTATCCACCAGGTAGCATAAGTTGAAAACTTATAGCCCCTTCTGTATTCAAATTTATCAACCGCTTTCATCAAACCAATATTTCCTTCCTGGATAAGATCCAAAAATTGAAGTCCCCGGTTTGTATATTTTTTGGCAATACTGACAACCAGCCTCAAATTGGCCCTTACCAATTCACGTTTTGCAAAATCTGCGCTTCTTCGACCTTTATCGACCCCTTCTACAATGACTTGCAGATCTTCTCTCCCCCCCTTGATAAAGTCTTTACGCAGGGCGACTTGCTCAAGCACCGAACAAATATCTTCATACAGAACAATGACCCGTTCCTCCGCAAGGTCGGTCCTTGCCGTGGCCCATTTTACAAAAGTATCCTGATCCACAGCCTGCTTTAGCATGGTGTCTTTGCGTACATTAAATGTCTTGGCACATCTTTCTAAAAGTTGATCAACATTTTCAAACCAGGAAATGGCGTTTCGAATACTTTTTTCTATATTATCAATAACATTGGCTTCAAACCGCCAACGCTTTAATTGTTCAAATATAATTTCTGTCAGGTCAGAAATCTCTTTTTGAAGATTTTCATATTTTTTGGTTCCCTTTTTCAAAAGGAACAATTGTTCTCTTTTCTCTTCTATCTCTCCATGGGTTTCGTAGATACTGGTCAGGGCTTTTAGAAATTTTTCCTGCTTGGATACTTCGTCCACAACCCCGTCCCCTTCATCCACATCCCGCAGCACATGCTTGGGTCGCATGGCTTTTTTTTCCATTTTTTTCCCATACATGAAGATGATGGATAATGAAATCGGACAATTGAGCATGGAGCGCAAGATATGTCGTTCACCCGCCTCAATTTTTTTGGCAATTTCAATCTCCCCGTCACGGCTCAAAAGAGTAACCATACCCATTTCTTTCAGATACATTTTAACAGGATCTGTTACGGCACCAAATTCAAGATCCGGTTTCTCTTTTTTAGGCGAAAATAGATCTTTTTTATCATCTTTCTTGGCCTTAGCGACGCTTTTAACAGCTGTTTTTTTAACAACCTTTTTTTTAGGTTTAGTTGCCGTTTTTTTCAAAGAGTTTTTTTCCTGATCCACCAACTCAATACCCATCGCTTTAAACTGAATCACTATGTCGTCAATCTGGTCAAATGATTGTAAATCACCAGAAATTGCATCATTTATTTCGGCAAAGGAGAGAACACCATTTTTTTCACCTTTTTTTATAAGCTTACGCATTTCATCTTTATTAATCACTACATTCTCTCCAGACGTTTTTGTCTTTTCTGCCATAAAATGCCTCCCAAAGGCCTAAAGTTGTTGTCCATCGTGTAATTGCTGAATTTCCTGCTGTTTTTGTTTTAACAACTCAGTAAGGTCAGCATCACAGCCCTTTTCCGCACTTATTATCTTTGTTGTTAATATGTTTTCATTTTTTTTTCTTATTTTTATAATCCGGTTCATCAAGATATGGGCAGTCTTAGCCATACCTTCATTCCCTGAAAAATCATCCATTGCAAGGGATGCTATCAATTCTTGATCCCTACTATCCTCTATTTTTGCCATAACATTTGTCACAAAAACCTCATCCCCTGGAATGGTTGCTATTATTTTTTGGGCAATTGACTGAAACCGTTTTGAATAAAAACAGTTCAACACGCCCTTTTCAACCACATCGGGTATCAATTCTGGATAATTTAATATGATACTCAAAATTTGTTTTTCCCTTGGATCAGATACCAGGTCCTCCTGCTCCTTAAGCGTTACCGCCAGAGGTGCTTGCTTCGTACTCTTTTGAAACACCGCATCTCTAACTTTTTCTAAAACCGCTCGTTCATCAATATTCAGGGTTTCTGAAAGCTGCCTGACATGCAATGATCTTAGGGCGGAATCCTGTATCAAAGCCAGATGCTGTTTCATCTCATCTAAAATTTTGACCCGTCCCTCTACGGACAAACCATGGGTGTCCATTGCAAGCTTCAGTAAAAACTGCATAATGGTTTTTGCTTTTTCTGCCAGGGATAAAAAAACGGCTTTTCCATGCTTCATCACAAAGGAATCGGGATCATTCTTATCCGGTAAAACCAAAATCCGTGTATCAACCGCCTCTCGCAAAAAAATCTGAATACTTCTTTTAGCGGCATTGATCCCGGCATCATCGGAATCAAACACCAGAATCATTTTGGAAGCATACCCTTTCAAAATTCTGACATGTTCCTGGGTCAATGCAGTACCCAGACTTGCAACCGTATTTTTAATTCCATGTTGATAAAGGGATAGGAAATCAAAATATCCTTCAACAATATAAACTACCCCTTCCTGCCGACAATATTGTTTGGCCGCATGAAGCCCATAAAGTATCCTACTTTTGCTATATACAGGTGTTTCAGGAGAATTCATGTATTTTGGCATCCCATCATCCATGACGCGCCCGCCAAATCCGGCCACCTGCATATTGATGTCAAAGATAGGAAACATTAACCGATTTCGGAATCTATCATAATATCCATTGCCTTGTTTCCTTGGCAAAATCAGCCCTGAATTCACGGCAATCTGACGGGTTACCTTTTCATTTTTTAGAAAATTAACCGCAGCATCCCAGCTGTCATAGGAAACACCCAAATGAAATTCATCAATGATGTTTTTTGTCATCCCCCTATTTTCAAGATAGCTTCTGCCAGCTCCCCCATCGGCCTTAGATTGGTCATTGAGAAAGCCTTCATAAAAATTCATTACACGCTTGTTCAACCGAAACAAAGACTCTTTAAGAAAAATTTGTTTTCTTTTCAAAGGATCCATTAAGGCTGTTTCAATAACGATATTATATTTTCTTGCCAGCATTCTAACCGCTTCCGGAAAAGAAATCCCATGATATTTCATCACGAAAGACAATGCGTTCCCGCCGGCACTACAACCAAAACAATGAAAAATCTGTTTATCCGCATTCACCGAAAAAGAAGGTGACTTTTCCGAATGAAAAGGACATAACCCAAAAAAATTCCTACCTGATTTTTTTAGGATTACGGATTCAGATACTATGTCCACGATATCTGAAGTATTTAAAATTTCTGAAATTTTTTCTTCAGGAATATACATTATTGGTGGTGTTGGCTCCAAATTTTCAACCGGTTATGCAATCTCGTAAGTTAAGAACTTAATATACCATGTCAATAATCATCTCCAAAGAACTTTATCTTTATGAAATGATCAATGCATCCTTAAATGATTATAAAATAATTTCCCAATGGCAAAACCAGTCATTCCCTATCCTTCAACCGAAAGAAAATTTTAAACATTCTTAACTCTCATCCTAATTTGGAATCCTAATAGAATCAAACAAAAGGCTAAGCTACAAGCTGCCTTTGCTTGAAAGAGGACCCTTCAGATTCTCATTAATACGGCTTGCCATGTACAATGATTTCCCCATGGCCTTGAAAATAGATTCAAGTACATGGTGCTCATTGTCTCCATAATATGAATTTATATGAAGATTAAACCCACCCTTAACACAAAACGCCTGAAAAAACTCTTTAGCCAGATATGCATCAAACTTTCCGGAGGACTTCAAATCATGGGGAAAATGATATACAAGATAGGGCCGATTTGACAAATCCATAGTCACCCGTGACAATGCTTCATCCATGGGAATACAGCTATCACCAAACCGCATGATTCCTTCTTTTCCTTCCAAAGCTTCATAAAAAGCCTGACCAAGAACCAGGCCGACATCTTCAATTGTGTGATGAAAATCAATGTCAATGTCCCCCTTGGCCCGAATTTTAAGGTCAAAAAAACCATGAACTGAAAAAGCAGTAAGCATATGGTCAAAAAATGGAATACCAGTTGAAATGTCGGCTTTCCCAGTTCCATCCAAATTCAGCTCAATTTCTATCTGAGTTTCTTTAGTTTTTCTGGAAACATCTATTTTTCGACTCATAAAACCATCCTTAGAAACACATTCATGAAATCTACCTTTCAAAGTTATCTTTCAAAAAAAGGCGCGACTTAAGTATTATATCCTCTACTGTTCGTTCAAGAAAAGCACTTAAACGAATCCTCTAAAGATATAATAAAATTAGTTATATGTCAATTTGATTAACGCTTCCCTAAATTCTTGCTAATTTGTAATAGGACATTCCCAAGTACCATATGGCATCAGCATCTATCCTTGAAACAACCCAGGACTCTCTTAAGGGAACCAGATATCTGATAGAAAAATACCAGGGGAAAAAATTAATTGAAACCCATTTTGCTGGTAAAATGTAGATTTTTTCGTTATTTTTATATATACACAAGACCACATTCAAACAGCCTAACCCAAGAATTTTCGGAGAAAATAATGAAAATACGAAAACCAACCCAAGAAATTTTTGTAAAGGTGTCTGCCCTTCTCAGTTCTGCCTTTCCCAAAAGCCAATATGAGGCAAACCTGGTTGAACAATTCCATGACAATGAGACCCCCATCCATGAATGGGTCTGCATCCATACAAACAAAGTGGTGGGCTATATTGCATTTTCGAATGCCTACGATGGCGACGAGATCTGTGGCCTTCATCTGGCTCCCATGGCTGTGTCGGCCCAATTTCAACGCCAGGGTCTTGGCTCCGAATTACTTAACTTTGCCCTGCGCCAGGACCCCATTAAAAATAGTCCTATCTTTGTTCTGGGGAACCCCAAATTTTACAAACGATTCGGATTTGAACCCTGCACCGTCCCCTTATGCCCTTTTGCAAAAAAAAATAAGCATTTTTTAGCCCTTCGGAACACCACAACTACCCCATTTACTATTGGCTATGAACCGGAATTTGACCCCAATTGAACGGTTAAAATGAAGGGCTTCCACCTTTCCCATGGCAGCCAACAACACACAGCTTATTTGGTCCGATAAAAAAAAGATAAGATAGGGTACGTGCACTATGCTGTTATAAAAATTAGCCTCCACTGCCATTTTTTACTTGACACAGAAAAAACGGCCGACTAAAAACAATAACAATGTTATTTAGGATTTTTTACGTTTACCGGTTCTTTTTTTAAACTTAACCCATTGGAGAGTAATCTATGAAAAACATGTTTAAGCTCGGTGCCATCCTTTTTTCTGTATGCTTCGTCTGTTCTGCTTTTGCAAAAGGACCCATTGTTGGAAAATGGAAAACCATTGACGATGAAACCAATGAACCAAAATCCATAGTGGAAATTTTTGAAAAAGATGGTAAATTCTATGGAAAAATTGTTGAGCTCTTTCTTAAAAAAGATGCGGATCAAAATCCTATCTGTGACGAATGCGACAACGATGACCCTAGAAAAGATCAGCCCACCTTGGGCATGGAAATTATCAAGGGACTTCAGGTCAATGGCGACTCCTATTCCTATGGAAAAATTCTGGACCCAAAAAACGGTAAGGTATATAAGTGTAAAATCACGAGGGAAGACGATACACTTAAAATGCAGGGAAGCTTTCTATTTTTCTCCCGTACCCAGACCTGGCACCTGGTAAAATGAAATTAAACAGATGTAAGGGGTTTCAGGGTGCAAAAGCTATCATAATAGGCCGCATTGCCCCCCATATCTGAAACCTTTGAATCTGTAAGAAAATTTACCGCACCGCTTTTATGCCAGGATCCCTGGTAAATAAAAGCGGTGTTTTTATATATGGCATCATCCACACACACCATTGCTTCAAGAGAGGCTTTCTTCCCACAAACCATTACCCTGTCGTCTGGTTGGACCTTGAACCGCCCGGCTGTTTTTCCATTGATATAGAGGATTGGTAGCATATTTTCCCGCCCCCCCTGGGAGTGCATGGTGTCTTTGGCATGACAGGTTAAAAGCCGCAGAGGAAATTTTTCACCCCCGGTCAGGGGGGTTAGAAACTGGGGTAATGCACTTAACCCGTCGGCTTGTGCCTTCTGGCTATAAATTTCAATTTTCCCCGATGGGGTTAAAAAGAGCTTGTCTGCCCAGGCGATGTCATGGGCCCTGATCGATAGGTATTGGGATTCAAGCCCGGAAAGATCCTGGCCGCAAGAAACATCGATCTCGCCCAAAAGTGGGCTTATGGACTGGTACAAATATTGGGACGATGAATTAAACCCCAAATTATCGAGCCCCATTCTTTTGGACAATTCCAGAAAAAATTCAAACTCCGGCATAATCGTATCTGGTGAATCAATGGCCTTTTGTGAAAAATTAAGCACATGTGAATACATGGAGGTGACAAAAATATCCTCCTGCTCAAACACAGATGCAGCTGGCAAAACAATATCGGCGCAAGCTGCTGTGTCGGTCATAAAATGATCAAAGACCACCTTAAATTCAATTTTTGAAAATTGCGCCACGCAGGTCGACAAATCAGGGCTCTGGACCAAAGGATTCCCGCTGGCAACAAAGACAGCTTTTATGGGTGGATCAGGTTTTTCTCCCAGAAACTCGCCCAATTTGGGGGCCAGAAAAGTCCGGGTTTGCCTGGCAAATTTTTGACTCCTTTGTTCAGGAGAATTTAAAAAAGGCGCCAGTGATTTTGAGGCATAATTCACCCCTGCCCCCTTTTTCCCGATATGACCTGCCAGAGCAGCCAGGGCATCAATACAGCGGATGTTGTTTCCCCCGTTCGTGTATCGCTGCATCCCAAATCCGATATAGATGGCAGATGGATCGGTGGTTGCATAATCAATGGCAAGCTGCCGGATTACCGCGGCAGCTATCCCTGTAATTTCCTGGGCAACCCGGGGTGAAAATCCGGCAACATACGCTTTGAAACGCTTAAACCCTAAAACATGCTCCCGGACAAAGTCCATGTCCACCAGATCCTCTTGAATCAACACATTGGCCATGGCAAGCGCCAGAGCCCCGTCCGTGGAAGGCGCAATGGGAATATGCTGGTCAAAGACCTTGGCAGTAGCGGTTTTTATAGGATCGATCACAATCACCCGGGTGCCCTGTTTCCGGGCGCGAACCAACAGCGATTGCAGATGGATACTAGTATGGTTTGGATTTCTTCCCCATAAAATGACCAACTTTGAATTCAGAACATCCTGTGGCAGATGCCCCAGGGGCGCCCCGAAATCATATTTTTGGGCGGCAATCCCCGCACCCCAGCAAAGACTGCCCTCAAACCGAGTGTCTCCGCCAAAACAATTAAAAAAGATACTCTGAATTCTGTTCTTGGTCCCCCCATACCCATCGCTGGTATAATTTAAGATGGAGGTGTTTCCATGGCGCTCCTTGAGGGTCACTAACTTTTGAGCCACCAGATCAAACACTTGGTCATAGGAGGCCCTGACAAAAGTATCCCCTTTTCTGACCAGCGGATACCGCAGCCGAGAAGGGTGGGTAAGTTGATCCAAAAGCCTTTTTCCCTTCCGGCAGACAACCCCCTTGGTCAACGGATGGGAGGGATCTCCCACCAGGCGTATGATCTGATTATCTTCAACTGTCACCAGAAATCGACACAAATCATAACAGTCCATGGGACAGGAAACACTAACTTTTTTTTCCATAGGTCTTCTTTATTTTTGTCACATCAACGAATCATGTGGAATCGCTTATAACATTGCGCAATCTCAATACGGAGCACACCGCGTTTTTCACAATCTTCTGGGCACAATTTTGTGAAAAGGCCTCATTAATCTTGCGCCGGTGATTGTGGTAAACCACAATCAGGTCCGCCCCCCATTTATCCGCCATTTTCAGAATTTCTTCATAATGTTTGCCCACCATTACCTTGTGGGAAACCGTTGTGGTGCCCTGGCAGTTTTCTTCAATAAATTCTTCCAGGGATTTTTTAAAATGATTCCTGGCCTCGGTTTTTATCTCCTCGGTGACATAGGCTGCCACAATAGGCATGGAAAAACCCGGCATCACGCTGACAAGCCTGATCTCGGCACCGCTCAGGGATGCAAGTTCCGCAGCATTGTCATACACAGCCTTGGAGGTTCTGGGATAATCAATGTCTATGGGAACAAGTATCTTATTAAACATGAGCTATCTCCTCAATTGGGGTTTAGGTTGCAGCAAGAGTATCCCTGCGCCGTTTTTGAAGCCAGTAAATCAGGGCTAAAAGCCCCAGGGCAGGAAAGAACAATAGCTGCTTGGAAGGCCTATTGGAAGGCAATTTCACCATTAAAATCTCCTGATCAAAATCTATGCCCATCTTTTCAGCCTTGCTGGCGAAAACCACATTGTCCACAAAAACCTTCCCCTCTTCAGCCCTAATCTCAAACCCGATCTCACCCAGCCGGTCAGCGCCTGTTTTTGCACTGCCCACGGGCAGCATCAAAGATTTAGTGTATTCCTTACCATTCATGGTTTCACCCTTGATTTTCAGGCGGAGCATGGAACCTGCATCCATGGTTTCAACGATCTGAACCAATTCTATACCGGGTTTATCCAAAAAGGGAGGATAAACCTTGTCCCAGAAATATCCGGGCCGGAACAGGGTGAATGTAACCAGCAACAGGGCAATGGTTTCATAAAACCTGCTCTTTGTCAGGAAAAACCCCTGGGTGGCGGCGGCAAATACCAGCATGGCTATAACTGAAGTAACAATCACAACAAGCAGATGAAACCAGCTGCCGATTCCGATCATCAAAAGCTCTGTGTTAAAAATAAACATAAAGGGCAGGATGGCGGTTCTGATATCATAGGTAAACCCCTGGATACCGGTTCGGATGGGATCTCCGCCGGATATGCCGGCAGCGGCAAATGCTGCTAACCCCACGGGCGGTGTGTCATCGGCCAGAATCCCGAAATAGAACACAAAAAGATGGACGGCAATCAAAGGTACAATAAGCCCGTTCTGGGCGCCCAGCTCAACGATAACCGGTGCCATCAATGTGGATACAACAATATAATTGGCGGTTGTGGGAAGTCCCATACCGAGGATCAGACTTATTACGGCAGTAAAAAACAGGATGAGCATCAGGTTACCGCCCGAGATAAACTCAACAAATTCGGTCATGACAAGGCCGATACCTGTGAGGGTCACGGTTCCCACAATAATACCGGCAGCAGCAGTTGCCACACCGATGCCGATCATATTTCTGGCACCTGAAACAAGACCGGTTACAAACTCGTCCCAGCCTTTTTTAAATGAGAAATCGTCCCCCGTGGCTTTTCTGATAAAGCCTTTTAAGGGGCGCTGGGTTAACACGATGAACATGAGCAGCATTGTTGCCCAATAGGCAGATAAGGCCGGTGAAAGTCTTTCAACCGTCAGGCACCACATCAGAACAACCACGGGGAGCAAAAAATAATACCCTGCCTGGGCGGTTTCGCCAAGATCAGGCAATTCGTCGATATCATGGGAGGTATCAAGCTCCGGAACCCTGCAGGCAAACCATATCAATCCCAAATATGCCACTGCAAGCAAGAGGGCTA
Organism: Desulfobacteraceae bacterium; assembly: GCA_022712835.1. The sequence goes on along the minus strand of JAFLJU010000639.1, from coordinate 2,135 downwards.
CCACATAAATGGTGGCATCTCCTGCCACATCCTTTATCCAGCCAAGACCGTAGTAGGTTACACCACCGATAATAATGACAAATAAAATGGTCATGACATAGGAGAGAATTTTCTGGACAAGGGTTTTTGTAACTTTACGTTCCATGCCCTCAAGCCCCATTTTACAGGCCTCAAGATGGACAATATAAACCAAGGCAATATAAGAAATGATAGCTGGCAGGAAGGCATGCTTAATGACCTCCACATAGGAGATACCGACATATTCCACCATTAAAAATGCTGCAGCACCCATAACCGGCGGCGTGAGCTGGCCGTTTGTGGAAGCTGCAACTTCAACGGCTCCCGCTTTTTCTGCTGAAAATCCCACTTTTTTCATCAAGGGGATGGTAAATGTTCCCGTGGTGACCACATTGGCAATGGAAGATCCCGATACAAGACCTGTCATGCCGGAGGAGACAACGGCAGCCTTGGCAGGCCCCCCTTTCATGTGACCAAGTCCTGCAAACGCCGTTCTGATAAAATAATTACCCGCACCGGCAGATTCCAGCAAGGACCCAAAGAGCACAAACATAAAGACCATGCCTGTTGAAACCCCTATGGCTACCCCAAAGACCCCTTCTGTGGTCAGCCAGTAATGGGTCATGCCCTTCACAAGACTAGCACCTTTATGTGCAATGACATCGGGCATGTATTGTCCTGCAAACGTGTAGGTTATAAAGACCAGTGCAACCACCATCAAGGGAGGGCCTAGAGCTCTTCGTGTTGCTTCCAACAACAGAATCAATCCCACCACTGCAACCACAAGGTCAAGGACTATGGGATCTCCGGGGCGCTCCGACAATGCGGCATAAAAAATGAATATATAAGATGCACAAAAAGCTGCCAGCAATCCTAAAAACCAATCCTGGGCAGGAATATAATCCCTGGGTGACAATTTAAAGGTAGGATAGGCTGTATAGGCTAAAAACATTGCAAAGGCCAGATGGATGGCACGGGCTTCCGTGGAATTAAATACCAGAATATTGAAGATAAATGGCAGGGGAGACGCATACCATAATTGAAATAATGTCCAGGCCAGGGGGACAAAAAATAAAACTTTTTTAGGAAATGCGCCGACGGGATTCCGTGCTCCGGTATCCGCTTCGGCAATCATCTCCTGCAGTGCATCCTGATCGGCTGCAGCACTATTTGCTTCAATCATTATGGTAATTCCTCCAGGAAAAAAATGTATGCAAAAACAATTAAAGTGTGCGGCCTAGGAAGACCACACACTTTAATCCTAACTTACACAGGATTTACATCAAGCCTGCTTCTTTATAGTATTTTACTGCACCGTCATGGAGGGGTGCGGAAAGACCGTCTTTGATCATCTCTTCTTTCTTCAGGTTTGCAAAGGCAGGATGCAGTTTTTTAAACTGGTCAAAATTTTCAAATACCGCTTTAACCACCTGGTAGATGATATCATCTGAAACCTTGGCAGAGGAAACAAAGGTAGCGCCCACACCAAAGGTAGTGGTATCGCCATCTGTTCCGCGATACATGCCGCCGGGAATGGTTGCCATTCTGTAATAATCAGCATCATTAACCAGTTTTTCAATCACAGGGCCGTCCACGGTCACCATGACAGAGTCACAGGAAGTGGTGGCTTCTTTGATGGATCCTGAAGGATGGCCGACCGTAAATACAATGGCGTCAATTTTATTGTCGCACAAGGCACTTGACTGCTCGGCAGACTTCAGCTCGGAAGCCAGTTTAAAATCATCTTTTGTCCAACCCATGGCTTTCATGACAACTTCCATGGTACCGCGCTGTCCGGAACCGGGGTTACCGATATTAACCCGTTTTCCCTTAAGGTCCATGAAATTTTTAATGCCGGAATCGGCTCTTGCCACAACAGTGAAAGGCTCAGGATGAACTGAGAATACAGCTCTCAAGTCTTTGTTGGGGCCTTTTTCTGCAAACTTACTGGTACCGTTATAAGCATGGTACTGCCAGTCTGACTGGGCAACCCCCATGTCAAGTTCGCCAGCTGCAATGGCATTCAGGTTATAAACAGATCCACCCGTACTTTCTACGGAACAGCGAATTCCATGTTCTTTTCTGCCTTTGTTCACAAGTCGTGCAATGGCACCGCC
>JAFLJU010000368.1 GCA_022712835.1 Desulfobacteraceae bacterium | reverse complement strand
TTTTCCTTGCGGGCTTCCACAACCCTGGGTGATTCAGAAAGAACAATCATGCCGATGGCAGCCTGGGTCACACAGGATTCCACAAGCTCAGATTTGCCTTTAATTTCAACAAGGCAGACTTTACAGGTATTGGTTGGGATGGTGTTTTTTAAATGGCAGAGGGTCGGAATATCAATTTTATTCCGATGTGCAACCTCGAGAATTGTTTCACCAGGTTTAAAGGCCAGACTATTTTCATTTATTGTTATAATATTCTTTTCCATGGTTTTTCCTAGGATTATTTTATAACATTATCACTTGTTTGCCCCGGACAACGGTAATTAACTATCTTATCAGATATCTATTGTCAATGTGGCAGGCAAAATAAATTTTAGTGATATGGTTGACTTTTTATTTTCCAAATGGGTATACAGGAGTGGATAATTTATGGGGAATACTTAGGTAACCAAATTGCACACCATAAAGGATATATAAATGTTTCAATCGATTTTAATGATGGGTGGATTGGGGGTTGCAATCGGAACGGTTTTAGTGATTGCATCAAAGGCGTTTTATGTATACGAGGACCCAACAGTGGCGGCAATTGATGATGCGCTTCCCGGTGCCAATTGCGGGGGGTGCGGATTTCCCGGTTGTAATCCCAATGCCCAGGCCATTGTTGACGGATTGTCCGGTGTAAATTCCTGTGTGGCAGCTGGCAGTGATGTGGCCATGGCCATTGCCGAGATCATGGGCGTATCTGTGTCTGACAAAGAACCTGAATTTGCAGGTCCGGGGTGTACCTATGGCACGGCAGATGCCGATTTAAATTATATCTACCACGGTGTCCGGGATTGCCGGGCAGCGGTCATGCTTATGGGCGGGATGAAGGTTTGCAGAATAGGATGTCTCGGACTTGGCACCTGCGTGACGGCTTGCCAGTTTGATGCCCTTTCCATAGGGGATGACGGGCTTCCCAAGGTGAACCAGGAAAAGTGTACCGGGTGTGGCGCCTGTGAAAAAATTTGTCCGAAAAATATCATCCGGCTCACTTCTGTGACCCGGAGAATCATCCGCGAATATACAATGGAAGACTGTGTAACTCCCTGCCAGACGGCTTGTCCTTCTGGTATCAACGTCAAGGAATATATCCGGTTGATTAAGGAAGGTGATTATCATGGATCTCTCCAGGTGATAAAAGAAAGAATGCCGTTCCCCACTGTTATTTCCAGGATCTGTCCGGGTCTGTGTGAGTTTAATTGCCGCAGGCTTCTCCAGGATGAATCCGTGGGTATCAACAATTTGAAGCGCTTTGTCTGTGACTATGAGATGAACCAGGACAAGCGGATTCAGGCATATAAGGCCCCTTCTTCCGGTAAGAAAATTGCGGTGATCGGCGGCGGTGTCGAGGGTTTGTCCGCGGCTTATTTTAGTGCCCGACTGGGTCATGACCCAACTGTCTTTGAAACAACCGACCGCCTGGGGGGAATCTTGAGGGTGGCCATTGCAAGGGACCGTTTGCCCTTAAGTGTTCTGGATTGGGATATTCAGGGAATTGCCGACATGGGGGTCGAAATGAAAACCGGTCAGGAAGCCGGGAAGGATTTTACTATCCCTGAATTACTTGGCAATGGGTTTGATGCGGTTTTTATTGCAACCGGCGGTTGGGACTCCCGGCTTGCAAGGGGGGACGTAAACAAGGCAGATTCTGTATTTCCAGGAGCCTATCTTCTCATAGATCTTCTCAGAAGCGGTTCCGATGACAAAATTGTGGTGGATTGCAAGAAAAAGGTGGTCATTGCCGGGGGAGGCATTCGGCTTCCAGATGCTGTGAAGATCCTTAAATCAAGGGGGGCGGAAGACATTGTTGTTGTTTCACGAAAAACCCTCAAGAATTCATCCTTTGATCAAGAAGGCATTGAACGGCTGGCCCTGGAGGGAGCAACCATTATTTATAATGCCGGTATTACCAAAGTGATGGGGAAGGATCAGTCCCTGACCGGGATTGAGTATATTGAGCTTGACACGGGTGTGAAACATGCTATTGATACAGACACACTGATTATCGGTTCTGGGCGGTTTCCTGAGCTGGTATTTGTTCCTTCGGGAGATGATGTCCAAAAAGAAACGGGTGACTTAAAAGAAGGTGAGCCAAAACAAACCAAGGGTATTGAAATCAATAATTCCTTGATGTGGGAAGGTGTTGAATTGCAGAAAAAACCAGATGCAAACAGGGAACACGGGATGTTGTCAAAACAGGATGTCATTTCCGAGTACTCTTCTGCCGTTGCTGCCATCAACGGTGGTAGACAGGCAGCCGCTGCAATTCATCATTTGATTTACGGTGTCCAATTTCAAAACCCCCTCAAAATGATAACAAAGATATCGGTTCTCCAGGGTGTGCGTTTACTGGACCATGTACCGCTGACCCCTCGAAATATTTTCGCGATAGCCACTGGCCGAGAGGCCAATGAGGATAGACACGATAAATTTTCCACGGGGTTTTCATCGGAAATTGCCCATGAAGAGGCCAGCAGGTGTCTGCAATGCGGCCTTGTATGCTATGAAAAACCAGGTTTACCTAAAATTTAGGGTATACGGCGTTCTGGCAGATAACATTGATTGTTGGAAAGAGTTATGAGACCAGAAAAGATATTGGTTGTTGATGATGAAACAAGGATTGTTGATAATATAGGCCATTGCCTGAAGAGGGAAGGGTTTCAGGTGACCGGTGCCCATGATGGTCAAGAGGCCGTGGCCTTGTTTGAGCGGCAGCGATTTGATCTGGTTCTCCTTGATATCAGCATGCCCGGTATGAACGGGTATGAGGTCATGGAACGTATTTTTGGGCTGGATGGGGATGTACTTATCATCATCATGACCGGGTTCGCATCTGTGGAATCGGCGGTAAAGGCTCTTAAAAAAGGGGCTTGGGATTATTTGAAAAAACCCTTTGAATATACCGATTTGATCAAAACCGTTAAAAACGCCCTTGCCCAGAGTAATCTTTTGGCAGACAAAAAAGCAGTATCTGCCCGCCTTGAAGCCTCTGAAAAACAATATAAGTATATGGTCGACAATAGCCCCGATCTTGTCTTTACCCTGGATACAACCGGTACCTTCTCTTTTCTTAATGATCAGTTTGAAAAAGTATTGGGATTTTCACGGGAAATGTTAATGGGAAGCCTGTTCGAAGATCTGGTTCATGAGGATGACAAAACATGGGTCAGGGGTCTGTTTGATAATGATGAGATTGTCTGGGAAGAGGCCGATGGGCATGAAATGGATCTTAGGTTTAAGAAAGCCGATCCGCAATCATCCCATTATGATCCCTATGGCGACTACGCCTTCATGGAATTAAAAGTCTCACCCATGTACCTGCCGGAAAGTGGAAACAGAAAAGAGATAAAAGGGATCTATGCCGTGGCCCGGGATGTGACCGAGCGGTTCAATCTTGAGGCCCAGCTACGCCAGGCCCAGAAGATGGAGGCTATTGGGACTCTTGCTGGCGGAATCGCCCATGATTTTAATAATATTCTCATGGGAATTCAAGGGTATGCATCTCTGGTAAAAAGTGGGTTTGATAGAGAGAGCGAAGAGTTCAAACGGTTGGCCAATATCGATGAATATGTGTCCAACGGGGCTGAAATGGCACGGCATCTTCTAGGGTTTGCCCAGAAAACTTGTCATGAAACCCATCGAATCAACCTGAACTATCTGTTGAAGATGTCAGGTAAAATGTTTGGCAGAACCAAAAAAGATATTGTGGTGGAGCAAAACTTAGAAAAAAAACTCTGGGGAACTATTGTGGATGAGGGGCAAATCAAGCAGGTGTTGATGAACCTTTTTGTCAATGCATGGCATGCCATGCCCCAGGGTGGAAAAATATTTATCAAATCGGAAAATGTTTTGATCGATGAATCCCGAATTGATGAATTCGGTTTTGATGCACCCGGGGCATTTGTGAAGGTAAGTGTTTCAGATACTGGCATCGGCATGGACGAAGAGACCATGTTGCGAATATTTGATCCGTTCTTTACCACCAAGGAAAGGGGACAGGGAACGGGCTTAGGTCTTGCCACGGCCTACGGCATTATTAACAGTCACAAAGGGACGTTTAAAGTTGAAAGTACCCTTGGTCGGGGCAGTTCTTTTATGTTTTTTCTGCCGGCAGAAAAATCCAGGTCTAAAACCGTTCTTGATTATGAACCCGATATTGAAGCGGAAAAAATCATCAATGGAAAGGGCAAAATTTTATTGGTGGATGATGAGAAAGGGGTGATAGAGGTTTGTTTTGAGATGCTTGAAACCCTTGGATATGAGGTGGCCGTGGCTTATAACGGTATGGAAGCCATCAAAATAATGGACCAAGAAGGCAGCAACATTGATCTTGTGATACTGGATATGATCATGCCCGGGATGAACGGACCTGAGACCTACGATGTGATCCGTAGGATCAGACCCGATACAAGGGTGTTGGTTTCTTCTGGTTACAGCAGAGAAGATGATCTTAAATTAATGATGGAAAAAGGGTGTGATGATTATATTCTCAAGCCCTTTGATGTGACCATGCTGTCTGAGAAATTACGGGGGGTTTTCAACCCCGTGGGAAAAGTCTGCTAAACTAATCATAGAAAATACAGATTTTTGATTGGGTGATCCCAATAGAAAAAGGGGGCTGGAAATTATATTTCCAGCCCCCTTTTTGTTCAAATTTTATGCTTATCTTATTTGCTTACTTTATTTTAAATTATCTTTAAAATAGTTTTTCAAGAAAAGGTATGATCTGTTTTTTACGGCTCATGATGCCGGGAAGCCATGCTTTTCCGTCAACGGGTTTAACACCGAATGCTTTTTCGATCATTGCTTCATCATCGGTTGCAACCAGAAGCTCGGTGCCTTCCTTCATGATGTCGGTCAGCATCAAAAGTACAGTGTGATGACCTTTTTCTTCTTTCAGAGCGACAATGTCTTTTTCCAGATCGGCTTTGATACCATCCACAATGGAAAGATCAACCAGCTCAAGCTGGCCACAACCAACCCCTTTTCCATTCATGTTGAAATCTTTGTAATCACGGAAAACCAGTTCACGAATGGGGGTACCATCAACGGCTGATTTAACCTTGAACATTTCAATACCCAGGGCATCCAGATCACTCTCGCCACAGATTTCAGACAACTCAGCACAAACTTTTTTGTCAGAATCAGTACAGGTGGCTGATTTGAAAATAACAGTATCGGAAAGAATGGCGCAGAGCATGATACCGGCAATATCCTTGGGGATTTCAATACCAAAGTATTTGTACATGGACGCTACAACGGTGCAGGTGCAGCCAACAGGCCAGATCCAGCACTCAAGGGGCTGTCCGGTTGTTACATCACCCAGTTTGTGATGGTCTACAATACCAAGGATGTTTGCTTCAGCAAGATCGTCCGCGCTCTGGGTAAGATCAGAATGATCCACAAGATATACATCTTTGCCAGCATAGGATGTAACCACCGCAGGGGCAGCTACACCGAATTTTCCAAGCACAAAGGTAGATTCAGGGTTGAGTTCGCCCTGCATTGCGGGTGCAATATCTTCACCAAGTTTTTTCTTAAGATCAGCCAGTGCGATTGCAGCACAAACTGAATCTGTATCTGGGTTTTTGTGACCAAATACCAAAGTTGACATAAAACCTCCTAAATGTTGTTGTCATTATTATACAATGGGTACAATTAGATGATTCCCCACAGGGATATCATCAAAAAAATCCTAAATAAATTCAAAATCTCTTATAGAATTAATTGTGAATATACTCAAGGAAAATTTTAAAATTTGCCCTTTGTTCAAGCCCACAGTTTTGTCATGTGGTTTATTTTTTGTCGTTCTCTATTAAAAGGCTCCTATCCCATGGTAAAAATTACTATCATATAGTAATAAGTGTTTTGGCTTTTTTACATAAGACAGGAGATTTTTCGATGATTATCAATATGCTGATTTTAAGTGTGGCTATTTTTTTGGTGGCGCAGTTTTTACCAGGAATCCGGGTTAAAAACTTTTATACCGCTATCATAGTAGCCCTTGTATATTCCATTATTAATTTTTTTACCGGCTGGCTGCTGGTTTTTTTAACCTTGCCTTTGATGATTATTACCTTTGGCTTGTTCAAGCTTATCATAAATGCCTTCATGCTGTGGCTGACAGATAAATTTATGGAGGATTTTGAGATTTCAGATCTGTTGACCACTTTTATTGCAGCAGTTTTGATTACTGTTGTGGATTCCGTTGTCAAATGGATACTTTAGATCTTGTCTGCCCCACCCCAAAAAAAATGACAAGGAATCTATTCGGAATTGATACAGATTTGGCAACGGTTGCACGCCTTCATTGGACAGGCGGGTGATTCTTTTTCCTGGGTTGCCTTTTCAAATTCTTTGGACAAAAATTGGTCAGAGACCCGGTGGCGTAATATATCCCAGGGCAGCGGGATATTGGGCCCTTTTTGTGTTGGTTTGGGTTTTTCTTTGTAAATGACCTGGTCACAATAGTCTTTGTTCGTTTTCAGGGCCCGGGTCCAGCCAACTTGTTCTGCGGTTTCCAGTATATCTGCTGTTCTTCGGTCACCCAGGGAGAGCAGTGCATTATGTTTGGCCTGCCTGAGGGACTCAAAATTTAAGGTGACATTGGCGGTTCTTTTCAACCCCTGGCGAATGATCGTAACACGATGTTTTAGGGTCTTTTCCGGAGTCATGGCGCACCATTGGAAGGGAGTGCAGGGTTTGGGGATAAAGGGGTTGATGCTCAGGGTGATGGTCCCGATTTTTTTCTTTTTTTTAGCCGATTCCAAAAAAATCGCTTTTATCTCCTGGGTGAGATGTACAATCTCTTCCACATCCTGGTCTGTTTCAAAGGGAAGGCCTATCATAAAATAGAGTTTTAGATTGATTATCCCTTCATCCACCAGGCGGCCCACGGTACCAAGAATCTGGCTGGCAGTTATTTTTTTGTTGATGATGTTTCTCATCCGTTGGGAACCTGCTTCCGGTGCAATGGTGGCGGTTTTAACGCCTGAATTCGACATTAGCCCTATGATTTTGTCTGTCAATTTATCTGTCCGAAGGGAAGAAAAAGAGAGTTTGAGACCCTGGTCCATGGCATACTGACAGATAAGGTGGATATCCGGGTGGTCCAGGATGGCGGAGCTGACCAACCCCACTTTTCGGGCCTTGTCTTTTGCCTCATCAATGGCCTTGAAAATAATTTGCTTAGGATAGATTCGGGGGGGGCGGTAGATAAACCCGGCGGTGCAAAATCTGCATCCATGGGGGCAGCCTTTTAGTGTTTCGATGAGGAAGGTATCCTTAAAGGCTGTTTTTGTTGTCATTATGGTGGTGGTGGTTTTTATTTCGTCAAGGCTCTCCAGATATTGCACCTGAATCCTTTCAGGAGGAAAGACTTGGGCAGGCTTAGTTGTACTATAGAGAACAGGAGGGTGGCGGGAAGGAACATATGCACCCGGCAGGTGGCCTTCTATGGTGGAGAGAAGACTTGTCTTGTCTGGGGCTTTTTGAAATAATTCAAAGAAGGGGTCCAGCAGGCATTCAGCTTCCCCAAGCAGGAATAGGTCCATGAAGGGGGCGATGGGTTCCGGATTTAAAAAACAGGCAATCCCTCCTGCGACCACTAGGGGGTGGGTGTGGTTCCGATCGGCTGATCGCAGGGGGATGCCAGTTTCTTTTAGGAGCTGGACAAGATGTAAAAAATCGTTCTCAAATGAGATTGAGAACATAATAATATCAAATTTAGATAGGCTTAAACCGGTTTCAAGGCTTTTTATCGGACCTTTTTTTTGTCCAGGATCGGGTAAAAATACCCGCTCACAGGCAATGGTTGGCAAATTATTTGCCAACCGATATACCGTCTGGAATCCCAGACTGGACATACCTGCCTTATAGGTATTGGGGTAAACAAGTGCTGTTTTGATCAGCCCTTTGCCCTGTTTTAAAATAACCCCTTGTTCAACAGGTACTTGTTCATGTCGTGGTTTAAACCGTCCTTTCATTTATTAGTCTGCTTTTCTTCTTAAAAAAGTAGGGACCTCCAGATCATCGTGATCAAATGCTATTGGGTAGTCATTGACCATCTCCGTATCACCCACCACTCGTTTCTGGGTGACCCGGACCGGGGCCTCAAACTCGTTCCAATTGGCTAATTCTTCCTGGGTTGGGGTCCTGACCTGTCCCCTGGCAATGGGGTCCTGGGGTCGGGATGCGGCCATGGGCATGGCTGGGTCCATAGCGCCGGAATAGGCTTGCTGGGTTGCGGTTACCTGGGCTGCTGCATGTGCTGCTGCCTGGGCTTTGGGATCAAAGCGGTGCATGTTTTCTGCAAGTTGCGGCTCTTCTATCCCGATACCCGTTGCAATAACGGTGATCCTAATTTCATCTCCCAGCTCCTCATCAAAGGTTTGGCCCCAGATGATATCGGCATCGTCCCCCACTTCCTGGTGGATACGATCCGAAGCTGCCACCATTTCATCCATGGTCAAATCGGAACTGGAGGTGATGTTCATGAGAACCCCCTTGGCGCCTGAAATGGAAATATCTTCCAGCAACGGGTGGGAAATCGCCTTTTCAGCGGCTTCAACTGCTCGGTTTTCCCCGGATGCGATGCCGATTCCCATGAGGGCTTTTCCTGCCTTTTGCATGGTGGCTTTTACATCGGCAAAATCCAGGTTGACATGTCCCGGCATCATGATTAAATCGGTAATGCCTTTGACGGAATGGTGAAGGATTTCATCTGCTTTGATGAACATGTCCACCATTCTGGCACCTTTGGGAGCAATTCCCCGAAGGCGGTCATTGGGAATGGTGATGACGGTGTCTGTAATTCCATGGAGTTTTTCCAGTCCGTCCAGGGCCTGGCGTTCCCTTTTTTTGCCTTCAAAGGAAAAGGGTTTGGATACCACGGCAACGGTAAGAATCCCTAAGTCTTTGCAGATTTCTGCAATAATGGGAGCCGCTCCCGTTCCGGTACCGCCGCCCAATCCTGCGGTGATAAAAACCATGTGACTGTCCTGTAAGGCGTCTCTGATTTCATCCATGCTTTCCAACGCCGCTTCCCGACCGGTGTTGGGATTGGCTCCGGCACCTAACCCTTGAGTCAATTGGGTTCCCAATTGGATTTTCAAGTCCGCCTTGGATGATTCAAGGGCCTGGGCATCTGTATTTGCCACAATGAATTGGACCCCCTGCAGTTTTGCATCGATCATGTTGTTGATCGCATTTCCGCCAGCTCCACCAACACCGATTGCCTTGATTTTTGCTGAATTGTGACTCTCTACATAAGAAAACGTCATATCCACCTCCCTATAAGTTATATGATATCTTTAAACCATTGTTTCATTCTTGTTAATATGGTGTTTAGTCCACGTGTTTCTGTTTCTTTAAAATCTGTTTTGCAAGTTGCATTGCTTCCGAAAATCACGAGACCTACGCCGGTTGCATAGGCAGGATTTTTTACAATATCTTTTAATCCACCGATGTTGTTTGGCTCACCGATTCGAACCGGAACGTTAAATACCGATTCGGCAATTTCCGAAATACCGTTGAGCACCACAGAGCCCCCGGTCAGCACAAATCCGGCTGGAAAGGAATTTTCAAGCCCGTTGGAAAAGATCTCTTTTTTTAATAAAGAAAAAATTTCATCCACACGGGGTTCAAGAATTTCAGCCAGAATACCCTTGGATAGTTTCTTTGGGGCACGGCCTCCCACGGCAGGGACTTCAATGGTGGCACCGGATCTCACATTCTGGGGCACACATGTTCCATGTTCAATCTTGATTTTCTCCGCCTCGGGCAATGGGGTTCGAAGACCTATGGAAATATCATTGGTCAGGTTATGTCCCCCCACGGTCAGTTCATAAATAAACTTGACATTGTTATCCTTAAACAGGGCAAGGTCTGTGGTGCCTCCTCCCATATCGGCCAATAAACATCCCAGCTCTTTTTCCTCATCGGTCAGCACGGCCTGGCCGGAAGCCAGGGATTCCAGGACGATATCGCATACTTCAAGGCCTGCTTTGTTACAGCATTTTATGATGTTTCTGGCAGAAGAGACCGCTCCTGTGACAATGTGGATTTTGGCCTCCAGGCGGATGGCGGTCATGCCCACGGGGTTTTGGATCGACTCCATGTCATCCACAATGAATTCCTGGGGAATCACATGGAGAATTTCTCTGTCCGTTGGTATGGCCACAGCTTTTGCCGCATCAATAACCCTTTCCACGTCGGTTGCTAGAATCTCCCGCCCTTTGATTGCAATGATCCCATGGCTGTTGAACCCTTTGATGTGGTTTCCCGCGATTCCCACATATACAGATGAAATGTCACAGCCAGCCATGAGCTCCGCTTCTTCCACCGCTTTTTTTATGGCATCCACAGTTGATTCTATGTTGACCACAGATCCTTTTCGAAGCCCTGTGGATGGGTGGGAGCCCACACCGATGATGTTGACTTCATCATCCATCATCTCTCCGACAACCGCCGTAATCTTGGTTGTGCCGATGTCTAAACCTACTATTATTTTTTCATTTCCCTGCAAAATTAAGCCCCCTTTTCAATATTGTGGTGCAGAGTATTGGTCTCTTTTGTAGTGATAAAAATTTTTTCAATGTTGTAAAGATCAATGGCGCTAATGGCTTTATCTGGAAAATAGGTATCCATGTATGCGCTGATTTTTATGGCCTTGGTTCGCTTCTCCTCAAACCTTTCAAACCCTAATTTTACGGGGATGACCTTTTGGATGTGGTTGGGGTTTTTATTGTAAATATCTTGGGTCAGAATGGTGATTCCGATATTGTCATCCCCCCGAACCTCATCGATTTTTCCAAAGCCCTGGATTTTGAGAAGATCCATGATCGCATTGAACAAGGGACCTTCAAATTGGTAACCATTATCGGCACGGCTTAAATCAACCCCGGAAATGACGGGTAAAAAATTTAATTGGTCTTTTTTCGGGTCATATTCTTTAAACGGGCGCCCCTGGGTATTGATGATAATGTCCGCCAGGTTTTCAATGTTCACAATGGCCAGGGGTTCGTGTTCTACAATGGTCACCACAAGGGTTGAAAAATAAGATCGTTTGACCGATGCCGTTGTAATCCAGGGATGAGAGATGATTTGTTGTTCAATTGTGTTTAAATTTATCCCAAATAAATTGGTCTGATCGGCCACTCCTGATAATTTACGTATCTCCTCTTTTGTGACCCGATGGGTTCCTGAAATATCCACCTGCTTTATTGCAAAATAGGGGCTTTGGGTGATGGCATCGAAGACCCAGATTGCGGAAAGGCTCATTAGAAAAACAAACCCCAATAGGACAAGCATTTTTCCAACGGGTCTTTTAGAAGCGAACTTAGTCGATTTGCCTTTGGGAGGAGACGGTTCCGGCTTAAACCGGTTTTGTTTCATTTGCTTATTCACCTGTTACCTTTACCTCCGTTTTAAGGTTAATCTGATATTTCTCAAACACGGTTTTTAGAATCAGTCTTTTCAGGGCCAATATATCTTCACACGTTGCGTTGTCGGTATTGATTATAAAATTGGCATGAAGGTCTGATATTCTCGCTGCGTTGACCTGAACCCCCTTTAATCCAGCATCTTCAATCAGTTTTCCGGCTGGCATATCCGGGGAGGGGTTTTTAAAAAAACATCCGGCACTGGGTTGGGAAATCGGCTGGGTGGCCTTTTTGTTTTTAAGTGTTTGGGCAAAGGTATCTTTTATCATGCCGGGATCACCTTGGGTCAATGTCAGGTGGGCGCCCACAATGATTTGGTTTGACAGGGAAAGCTTGCGATAGGAGAAGGCAAGATTTTTTCGTTCAATGGTCTGATAAGTGGCATTTTTTGTGTCAACCACTTCCACTGCGGTAACAATCTGGGAAATATCCCAGGTAGATGTTCCGGCATTCATCATGATGGCGCCTCCCAGGGTACCGGGGATACCAGCAGACAATTCAAGTCCGGAAAGTTCCTGGTCCATGGCAAATTGACAAATGGTTGACAGGCGTTCTCCCGCATCGACACGAATGGTTTTGTTTGTTTTTGTACTATACTCTTCCAGAATGTTAGGATGGGTTTTAAGTGCCGTAAGCACAATGACAAGCCCTCTTATCCCCTTGTCAGAGACCAGGGTGTTGGTGCCGCCACCGATGATGGTGACAGGCATCTTTTCTTTTTTTGCTAAGGTAAGCAGGGATATAAGCATCTGGCGGTCCGATGGTAGGGCCAAAAGATCTGCGGGGCCCCCCACCCTGAAACTGGTATATCGGCTCAGGGGTTCTTCGGACATAAGTCCGAAGGTTTTTGGGAAATTATATTTTTTGTCCATTGTCATCGGTTTATTATAATATCTCCAATAGTTTCTCTCCCAGGGTGTAAATATCACCAGCCCCAAGCGTCAAAACCAGATCCCCTTTGGTAACCTTGTGGGTGATAATGGATAAGGCCTGGGTAAAATCCGGGGCAAAGGTCACATCTTTATGATCATGGGCTCTTATACCCTCACAAAGGGATGATGAATCCACCCCTTCGATTGGGGCTTCGCTGGCCGCATAAATGGGCAGCACAATCAAGGAGGCTGACTGGTGAAAGGATTGAGTGAATTCATCAAACAACCCCTTGGTTCTGGTGTATCGATGGGGCTGGAACACAACTACCAAGCGTTTTGTAGGATAACTTTCCCGGACAGCTGTTAGGGTGGCCATGATCTCTGTGGGGTGGTGACCGTAATCATCCATTACCAGGATCTCTTTCTTTTCTCCTTTTAGCTCAAGGCGGCGTTTAACCCCTTTGATGTTTTCCAGAGCTTCTTTTATAGTGGAAAAGGAAATTTTTAGTTCCAGGCCCGTGGCAATTCCTGCCAGGGCATTGGAAATGTTGTGCTGGCCTGCAATGTTCAGGTTGATCTGGCCCAGCGCTTTGTTCTGATAAACCACACAAAATTTGCTTTTCCCGTCCTTAAAACTGATATCCATGGCCTGGAGATCAGATTGTGCGTTCATGCCAAAGGTTAGGTACCGGACATTGATCCTTGGAAGTATATCCTGGACATGTTCATTGTCCAGGCAGAGGATGGCCAGGCCGTAAAAGGGGACAGAATTGATGAACTGGACAAATGTGTCCTTTATATGCTCAATGTCTTTATAAAAATCAAGGTGCTCCAGATCGATGTTGGTGACAGCGGCAATGGATGGTGAATATTTTAGGAAAGACCCATCGCTTTCATCGGCTTCGGCCACAATAAAGTCTCCCTTGCCATGGAGGGCATTGGTGTCCATTCCCTGCAATAGGCCACCAATGATAACGGTTGGGTCCAGACCAGCGGTATTTAAAATTTGGGAGATCATGGCCGTGGTGGAGGTCTTTCCATGTGCGCCGGACACGGCGATGGAATATTTCATCCGCATGAGTTCGGCCAGCATTTCAGCTCTGGGAATGATGGAAACCCCCATTTGTTTTGCCTGGACCACCTCCGGGTTTCCTTCGGAAATGGCCGTTGAGGTGACAATAACATTGGCCCCCTGGATCTGATTTCTGGCATGTCCCTGGAATATTTGGGCACCCTTTTTTTCAAGTCTCTGGGTAATGGGGGACAGTTTCAGGTCTGAGCCGGATACGGTATGCCCCAGATTGATCAGTAATTCTGCAATCCCGCTCATGCCGATACCGCCGATGCCCACAAAATGGATATGATAATTACGCTGATACATGGGTTAAATCCCTGTTCTTTTTGTGTTTAAAATTGCACTTGCAATTATTTTATCCGCATCCGGCATGGCAAGCTGTTTAAAGGCGATTCCCATTCCTTCCAATTTTGCCGGGTTTGCCATCAGGTCTTCGATTATTTTTTTTAAAAGCTGCCCTGTAAGATCCTTGTCGGCGATGAGGATGGCGGCCCCTTTGTCTGCCATGATCTTTGCATTAAATGTCTGGTGGTCATCGGCTGCATGGGGAAAAGGCACCAGAATGGCCGGTATCCCTTTTGCGCTCAATTCTGAGATGGCGCCAGCACCAGCTCTCGTGATCACAAGGGAGGCCTTTTCCTGGAGGGCTGGCATGTCATGGAAAAAGGCCTGGACCCTAGAACTTACCTTAAGTGTCCCATAAGCTTGTTGCATTTGCTTTTCCTGGGCAAGTCCGGTCTGGTGGATGATATCTATCTGATCCAGGTTATCCATGAGTCTTATGGCCTGTATAAACGCCTGGTTAATGCTGGCAGCACCCTGGCTACCGCCGGTTACCAAAATTGTGAATACTTCGGGGCTGTCTGTTTGTCGGACCGGTTTTGTTGGGGACACCGGAATCGTCCGACGCATGGGGTTGCCAACAAAGCGGGTTTTAGATTGATGGTCCATTCCCCTGGTGGTTTCAAAAGAGGTAAAAATGGTATCGACAAATCGGGAAAGGATGCGGTTGGTGATGCCGGGTATTGAATTTTGTTCCTGGATGGCCCGTGGGATTCGTAAGAACCAGGCCGCAATCACAACCGCAAAGGACGAAAATCCCCCGACGCCCAATACATAATCTGGTTTGAACCGGATCAGGATGATCAAGGATTGAATCAGACTGACCAGGATAACACTTACGGATTTAAGTTTGCTGAACAGACTGCCGCCCTTAATGGGTCTGGCCACAATCGCCTTGTGATGAAATTTATATCTTTCCAGGGTATCCACTTCAAAAGGGGCATCGGTACCGATAAAAAGAATTTTGGGCAGTGGGGCTGCTACTGTGAGGGCCTGGGCCACCGCAATCCCCGGGAAGAGATGTCCGCCTGTTTTTCCACCGGCAATAACAAGCCTGAATTGATTGGCATTAGAATTATTATTCATTTCTGCCCTTTTCATTTCTGATTGACGCCCCAATATTCATTAAAATTCCCATGGCAGCCATGTTGACCACAAGTGATGTCCCGCCGTAACTGATAAAGGGCAGGGTAAGCCCCTTGGTGGGAAGCACTCCCAATGCGACTCCCGTGTTGATGATCACCTGGACCCCGATATACAGGGTAAGCCCTGCTGCCGTGATGGTGCCAAACATAGTGTCTGAATTCTTGGCAATCTGGGAGCCGGTTATCAGGATCATGGTATAGAGTGAGAAAATAGCAAGGACTCCAATTAAACCGAGCTCTTCCCCTATAATGGCAAAAATGAAATCCGTATGGGGTTCAGGCAGGTAGTGCATTTTCTGCATCCCCAGGCCAATGCCCTTGCCGAACAATCCCCCGGAGCCAATGGCTTTTAAAGAGTTGGTGATTTGGTACCCGGTATTCAACGGGTCGTCCCAGGGATTCATAAAGGTCAGAATACGCAACATCCGGTATTCAACCTTAAAAACAAGGAAATAAACGATGGGGATGACCAGGGGCAGTGGGCTTAGCAAATGGAGCAGCCTTACACCGGCTATGAACATCATTCCCCAGCAGATCATTCCCATGACGACAATGGTTCCAAAATCCGGCTGTAGAATGATAAGCCCCGCAAAGAGGCCAAAAATAACGGCATGGGGAAAAAATCCGATGGAAAATCGGTCGATTAATTCTTGTTTTTTTGCCAGGGAATATCCCATGAAAATGATCATGGCCAATTTAGCAAATTCGGCTGGCTGAAAGGTAAATCCTCCCAGATTTAACCAGCGGTAGGCACCCCCCGCTTTGATATTTAAGGACGGAACCAGCACGGCAATGAGCAATCCCAGAGCAGCTATGAGAATGATATAGGCAAAGCTTCTATAAAGTCGATAGGGAAAAGAGGCGGTCACAAACATGACACAAAGGCTGATTCCAAAAAACATGGCCTGTCTTTTCATGTAATAAAACAAATTGTTGTGATCTTCCATACTGATGGAGGAACTGGCGGAATATACCATGACAATACCGATGCAAGAGAGTATCAGAACCGGAAAAAGGAGCCATTTTTCACTGAAAAAAGGATTCATGGGACTGTTATTTTCCATTTTTCACCCCTTTTTCTATTTCCATTACCAGGGAAATGAAATCATTGCCCCTGGCACCATAATTTTCATACATGTCAAAGCTGGCACATGCAGGAGAAAGCAATACAATCTCTTCGGGAGCAGCACCTTCATACGCTTTTTCAACGGCCTCGGCCATGGAGTTTACCAACAACACCGGGCAGATTTTTCCTAAGGCCGCCTGGATATGTTGCCTGGCTTCGCCCATGGCAATGATGAGCTTCACTTTATTTCCAGCATTTTGCCCAGCATTTTCAGTTTTGGATAAAATAGGGACAAGGAGGGAAAAATCCGTTTCCTTTTCCCTCCCGCCCAGGATCAGGATGATATCCTTTTGAAAGGATTCAAGGGCCCGTACCACTGCATCGGTATTGGTGGCCTTTGAATCATTATAAAAAGATATCCCATTGACTTTTTGGACAAATTCCAACCGGTGGGGAAGGTTTTTAAAGTTTTTAAGTCCCTTTGTGATCCCTTGAATGTTACCTTCTGCCAGAAGGCTTGCAAGGATAGCCGCCGCAATATTTTCCTGGTTGTGAATCCCCGGTAGTTCGCCTAACCGGGTTGTGTTGATATTGTGTGAGCCCTCCTGGGTCTGGACGAGTATTTGGTCACCGTCAATTTTTGCATCAGCCGGGGCCAGGGTCTGGGGGGCTTTTGCATTTGCAATTTTTGTATCGGGCCTGGATGAAAATGAAAATATTCGGGAGGCAATTTTAAGTACTCGTTTTTCAAAGCCTGCAATACACTGGTTGATGATGGCTGTATCTTCTAATGTCTGGTTTTTGAAAATTGTCCATTTGGATTCTGTATAGCCTTCAAATCCATTGTATCGATCCAGGTGATCTTCGGCCACATTTAATAAAAGCGCCACTTGCGGTTTGAAGTGATGGGCAAGGTCCAGCTGAAAACTGGAAATTTCCGCCACGATCCAGTCTGCTGTTGTGTCTTCCATGAGGTAGTCCACCAACGGGGTGCCGATATTGCCGCCCATGAAGGTGGATAGGCCACTGGCTTCCAGCATATCCCGGATCAGGGTGGTGGTGGTGGTTTTGCCATTGGTTCCGGTGATGGCAATGACCGGGGTTTTATTGTATTGGGAGAAAATATCCAATTCTCCTTGGATGGAAACCCCATTCTGGGCGGCCGTTTTAAGGTAGGTCATATCCAGGGGGACGCCGGGGCTGACCACGATTGCCCTGGCATTGTTAAAGGTTTTTGGGTCATGGAAGCCAATTTGGGTTTTGATGCCTAACTTCTGGAGGATTTTTTCCTCCCCTGTCTTTGACCCGTCCATATCCGTTGCCACAACCTTTATGCTCTTTGCATGGAGAAACCTGGCCATGGACATCCCGGAGCTGCCCAACCCCAGGACCAGATAATATGATTGTTTTGTTTTTTCCATGCCTTACCTTGCCTTATTTTACCTTATTTTAAGTGTGCTCAATGAAATCAGGGCCAGGACAATGGCGATGATCCAGAATCTCACAATCACTTTTGATTCATGCCAGCCCTTGAGCTCAAAATGATGGTGCAGGGGTGCCATTCTGAAAACTCGTTTTCCCTTTGTCAGTTTAAAATAGGAAACCTGGATGATCACAGACAAGGCTTCCATGACAAAAAGCCCGCCGACTATTAGCAATAAAATCTCCTGTTTGGTCACCACGGCCACGGTTCCCAGCAGTGCCCCCAGGGGAAGAGATCCTGCATCCCCCATGAAAATTTGAGCCGGGTGGGCATTAAACCAGAGAAATCCCAGGCCAGCTCCCGCCAAAATTCCACAGATGACCGTAATCTCTCCCGCCGATGCAATGTGCCGAACATGGAGATAATCTGCAAACTGGGTGTGCCCGGCCACATAGGCAAAAAACATATAGGTGACACTGGCAACTATATAGGGACCGATGGCCAATCCGTCCAATCCGTCTGTCAGGTTAACCGCATTGGAGGTTCCCACAATCACCAGACAGGCAAAGGGAATATAATAAATCCCTAGGTCGGGTGAAAAATCTTTGAAAAATGGAAGGGTCAGGGTGGTGGTGAAATCCGGGCATTTATATATTAAAAACCCGATGAGCAGGCCGAAAAGAATCTGGATGGTGAATTTTCCCCTGGCGGTAAATCCCATATTCCTTTTTTTGACCTGCATTAAATAGTCGTCGGTAAAACCGATAAATCCAAACAGCAGGAGGGTTAACAGAAGAATGGAAACATAATGGTTGGTCAGGTTCCCCCAGAGAACACTTGAGACGAAAATTGAAAAGAGAATCAGAATTCCGCCCATGGTAGGGGTTCCCTGTTTTCCCTTGTGGGATTGGGGACCGTCTGTCTGGATGATTTGCCCGATTTGCATTTTGCCAAGCCACCGAATGACAAAGGGACCCAGCAGCAGACAGATAAGAAATGCGGTGAGGCTGCCATATATGGTTCTAAAGGTGATATACCGGAATATATTTAAGGCGGTAAAATATTCATTCAATGGATATATAAACTTATAGAACATGGATACTTAAGCTACCTTTTGGTTTGTTGGGTTTTTGGTAATATTGTTCATGGTTATTTTTGGCTTTTTTCTTTGGATATTTGGGTTTTTATGTCTGAAATAATGGTTTCAATGGCCATGCCACGGGAGCCTTTGAATAAAATCCAGTCTCCCCTTTGGGCTTGTTGTAAAATTTTGCCTGCAATCTCATCTTTGGTTCCACAAAAGATATGCTTCTTTTCAAACCCGTTTTCAAGGGCGCCCTGACGAATATGTTACACTTGTTTGCCAAACAAAAATAAGCTGGAGACCTGTGTTGTTGCGGCAACCTTTCCTATTTTTTTGTGAAGTTGATCCGATTCTCGTCCCAGTTCCAGCATATCCCCCAATATGGCGATTGCCCCTTTTCCCTTTGCCATTAAATTCAGGGTGTCTAGCGCCTGG
>JAFLJU010000126.1 GCA_022712835.1 Desulfobacteraceae bacterium | reverse complement strand
TGGGTCATCTCCACACACCCCTGGATCAGTTTTTTGATATCCACAAGTCCATATTCCACATCGGTTTTCATGTGTACAAATTTACGAAGGTTTGTCACAATTTTATTGATGCGAAGGGAGCCGTTTTCAATATTGTCCGTCAGTTTGAGCAGGTCTTTTCTGAAATCTGGATAGTTCATATTAAATATTTCAAACTTGGGATGGGTCTTTGCATGGGTATCTATGATGGGGAGGATGGCATTTAAATACTCTTTTAAGATGGGGATGTTAAAGCTGATAAAATTGTTGGGGTTGTTGATTTCATGGGCCATTCCTGATACCAGAAACCCAAGGGAGGCCAGCTTTTCATTCTGGATTGCCTGACGTTCCATGATTTTTCTTTCGGTAATATCTTGAAAAATTCCCTGAATTTCAGGAGCCGTTCCATTGGCATCTGATGTTGCCGTGGCAATAAACCGGATATCCCTGATAGACCCTTTTTTACAAACAATTCGGTATTCATTGTCAATGGGCGTATGGTTTTTGAAAATAGATTCTATATCCTGTTCAAATCGGTCAATGTCCTTTGAGAAAAACTGATCTCGCAGAAATTGGTAATCCATGCGTATTTCGCCCGGTATATATCCAAATAGTCGGTATAATCCTTCGGAGCAATTGAGTATTTCCCCGTTTAAAGAGGTGAAAAAGCTTCCCATGTTTGCAATTTGCTGGGCGGTTCTTAAATGGTTTTCTTTGCTTACAGAATCTTCCTGGGCCTTTTTTCGTTCTTTTATTTCATTTCGCAATTGACGGTTGATATTTCTCAGCTGATTTTCGGTTTCTTTAATTCTAACCATGGCTTTGATCCTGGCCAGAAGCACATCCGTTGTAACCGGCTTGTAAAGGTAATCGTCGGCACCGGATTCAAGACCATAGTTTCGGTGTCCCCTGGTGGTCATCATTCCGGTGCAGATAATAACAAACATGTGCTGGAATTGGTCGTTGGACCGGATGATGGACAGAATATCAAACCCACTCATATCCGGAAGGCTGATGTCCAGCAACACAATGTCAGGGGAAAAACAAGTCAGTTTGCCAATGGCATCAGACCCATTGGGTGATTTTTCCACTTGATACCCTTGCCGGGTTAAAATTTTGGCATATGTTTCTAAAATTGCCAGTTCATCTTCGACAATCAGTATTTTAATTTGTGCGGCCATGGTGTCTTTGTCCTGTTATAATAGAGGTGTGGCTTTCTCTTTTCTTTGAAGCAACGCTAGGAAAGGTTGTAGGAGGTAAGCTTTCGTCTCAGGGTGTTCAGACCGATCCCCAGGAGGATTGCCGTTTTCGATTTGTTATGATTTGTCTGGTCATACACCGAAAGGATATGTTCTTTTTCCACCTGGGATAGGGGGGGGATTTCCTTGCTTTTTTCCAGGAAAATGGAGTTGTCGGTTTTTGTTCTGAATTGTTCCGGCAAATGGCCGGGGAGGATGGTTTGCCCCAGGGAAAGGTTGAACGCTGACTGGATGATGGATTTGAGCTCCCGGATATTGCCGGGATAGGAATAGGCCTTTAAAAGGGACGCCGTTTCCGGGTGGAGTTTGATGGGGGTTGATTTGCCGCTCAATTGTTTTAAAAAATGGGCCGTTAGTAACCCAATATCTTCTGGTCTCTCTTTGAGAGCGGGAAGGTGGAGCCAGGCACCTTTTAACCGGTAATAAAGGTCCTTGCGGAACTGATTTTTGGCCACCAGTTCTTCGATGTTTTCGTTGGTGGCGGCAATGAACCGGATGTCTGTTTTAATGGGTTGATCTGTTCCAATGGGAATGTGTTCTCCCTCTTGGAGAACCCTGAGTAGTCGCCCTTGGAGTTCCAGGGCAAGGGAGCCGATTTCATCTAAGAAAAGTGAGCCTTTGTCCGTTGTGGTAAGATATCCAGACCTTTTTGTCTGGGCTCCGGTAAAGGCTCCCTTGGTATGACCGAAAAATTCGGCATCAAAAAGGGTGGGAGACATGGATGCCATATTAATGGCCGAGAAGGTGGCACTATACCTGGGGCTTGCCCTGTGGATGGACCGGGCAAGCAGTTCCTTGCCGGTACCGCTTTCTCCTGTGATCAGAACCGGAACCTTGCTTCCGGCATGGAGTTGTGCTTCGCAAAGAAGGCGGATCACTCTGGGCGATTGGGTGATAATGGAAGAAAACTCCCTGGGAGAGAGTATCTTTTTTGACGGTGCTTCTTTTCTCAGTTCCAGAATGTTTAAAAGTCGTTTTCGTTCCAATGCACGGTTCAGTGACAGGATCAGATCATTTTTTGAGATAGGCTTGACCAGATAATCATAGGCCCCTTTTTTAATACACTCAACTGCCATATGGGCTTCATTCATGGCGGTCAACATGATGCATTCGGTGTGGGGGCTGATGCTTTTGATTTTCTCCAGCAGTTCGATGCCGTCCATTCCCGGCATGGTGATATCAATGAGTGCTGCATCAAACACCTCTCCTTTCATAAAAAATGAGAGGGCTGTCCTGGAATCGTTTTCGGTCCGAATATGTTTATACCCTGAAATGATCAGTCCGCGTTTGATGGTATCTAAGAAATCTGTTTCATCATCAATTACAATAATCCGATTTTCCATTTACAATCCAATTTAAAGTTGGTGGTATCCCACTGAAAACAAAGTATAAAAAATTATGGTCAACAAATCAATCCTTGTTAGGAATCCAAATGGCCAAAATGGAGGGCTGCTCCAATGGGGATAAAATAAAATAGGTGCAAGGATGAAGCATCACAGGTTGGCATAAAATTCATTTTCAATGACCGTTACCCTTTTTTTTCTTTCCGGGGATAAAAAAAAGAGATAGAGCGGGTCATCATTGGAAATATTTCTTTTGAGAATATCCCGCTCAAGAATGGACAGGACCTCTATGGAAACATCACAGGAGGGGTATCCCTTGTCATCTAAAAGGATGGTGTCGGAACGTTTGACTTCAACAATGTTGTTAATGTCTACTAATTTTAAGGCACCTGTTGGGGTTAAAATCAGATTGCCAATGCCGGCAAGGTCGGGGATATATCCTGTCTGGGCAATCATTTGCCGGATTCTTTCCACAAATATTGCGATATTGTTTTTGGCCGTTTTGACTGTTGCCGGGGCAACCTCTGCCGGGGCAACCTCTGCTGGGGCTATTTTTGCTGGGGCTATTTCTGCCCGTAAGGAAGATCCTCCCCGGGGCATGGACAAGAATAAATTCATTAAATAATTATCGCCGAACAATCTCCAGGGGTCCAGTATCTGTCCCTCCACATATTCTTGAAGGCCGCAGAGAACGATCTGATTTTTTTTCCCGCCTGCGTAATCGGCCATGAACTCTTCGGAACAGGCTATGAGATCCGGCCCCAAAAATTTTAACAGGGTGTTGTACTTTTTAATCTCCCGGAAAACAGCTTCCTTGGTTTCAAACCGGTTTCTCAATATCCGAAACATTTTCACGGGCCTTGCCCTGGGAAACATCCGGATGCCATCGATGATTTCTCCCTGGGTTTCCTTTAAAATATCGCCGGCCAAAAGCACCTCAAAAATATGGGACCGCAGCCCGGATCTGAAATATTTCCGGAAAACCAGGGTTTTTGAATTTTTAATAAAATTGAGCTTTTTGACCTCGTTTCCCGATAGGTGAGCCTGGTCCCTTATATCCGTTATCTGATTCATGGTGGGTCCCTTGACAATTTTAATTTTGCCACAATTATTATGAAGATTAATTTGAACTTAATATTGAGTATAAAACATAATTGAAACAGGAGTAAACATGAGCGCGAAAAAAACACGTAAATTTAAAACCGAAGTGCAGCAACTGCTGCATCTGATTATTCATTCTCTGTATTCCAACAAAGAGATTTTTATGCGGGAGTTGATATCCAATGCTTCCGATGCCATTGACAAGGCAAGGTTTACCGAACAGACTGAACCTTCTCTCTTTGCCGATGATACCGATTATCACATCCGGCTGTCAGTAGACTCTGAGGCCAAAACCCTTACCATTTCAGACAATGGTATCGGCATGACCTTTGACGAGGTCAATGACAATATCGGCACCATTGCCCAGTCCGGAACAGCGGCGTTTATGGAAGCTTTGGAAAAATCAAAAAAAGAAACCAGCCTTTCTCCTGAATTGATCGGCCAGTTTGGTGTGGGTTTTTATTCTGCCTTTATTGTGGCAGATAAAGTCCGACTTGACACCCGGGCCCCGGGAGCTGAAAAAGGCGTTCGCTGGGAGTCTGAAGGCAAGGGCGATTATACGGTCCAGGAAATTGAAAAAGAAGGTCGGGGAACCAGCATTACCCTTTATCTGAAAGATCCAGAAGAAGGGGATCAAGATTTTACCGAGGATTACACCCTCCAGAATATTGTTAAAAAGCATTCAGACTTTGTGACCTATCCGGTGATCATGAACCTGGAAAAAAGTGAGCCCATTCCGGAAAACGAGATTGTAAAGGATTCAGAAGGCAAACCCATTGGAGAGACCTATAGAAAGGTCAGAAAGGACGAGACCCTCAACTCCATGAAAGCCATCTGGGCCAAGGCCAAGGATGAGGTTACCCCTGAAGAGCATGAAGAATTTTATAAGCACATCAGCCATAACTGGGACAAACCCATGGAGATCATCCACAAGAGATTTGAAGGGGTGACCGAGTATGATGTGCTCATGTACCTGCCAGCAAAAGCGCCCATGGACATGTTCCGGCCGGAAAGAAAAAATGGGATGCAGCTGTATTGCAAACGGGTTTTTATCATGGACGACTGCAAGGAATTGCTGCCCGAATATCTGGGTTTTATCCAGGGTGTGGTGGATGCACCGGATCTCAACCTCAACGTGAGCCGTGAAATTCTCCAGGAAGATCGGCTGGTGAGAAATATCAGAAAGAACCTGGTCAAACAGATTTTTTCTTTGCTGGAAGGCATGGAAAAGGAAAAATACGAAGAGTTTTATGGAGAATTTGGTCAGTCCCTGAAAGCCGGTATCCCAACCGATTATGAAAACAAGGAACGCCTGGCGGCCCTGCTCCGGTACAAGACTACCAAGTCCGGTGACAATTCTGTGAGCCTGGATGAATACATTACCAACATGAAGGAAGACCAGAAAGAAATTTATTTTCTTACCGGTGAAAGCCTGATCTCGCTTATGAATTCACCCTTGCTCGAATCCTTGAAAGCCAAGGATTACGAAGTGATTCTCATGGTGGACCCCATTGACGAGTGGGTGACCCAATCTTTACCCGAATACAAGGAAAAGAAATTAAAAAGTGCGGAAAAAGGTGACCTGGACCTGGACAAGGTGGACGATGAAAAGAAAAATGAATACTCCGCCCTTCTTGCTTTTCTCAAGGGCAAGCTGGAAGCCCGAGTCAAGGATGTGGTGGTTTCCAATCGCCTCAAGGATTCTGTATCCTGTTTGTCCGGGGATGATTATGGCATGAGCGCTTACATGGAAAAAATCCTGAAAGCTTCGGGCCAGAGCACACCGGACCAGAAACGGGTGATGGAGGTCAATGTCAATCATGAGGTGATGGAAAAGATCAAAACTCTTTTTGAGACCGACACCACAAATCCCGTTCTAACGGATTACTCTGATCTGCTCTATGATATTGCCGTGATCAGTGAAGGTGGAAAATTGGATAACCCTGCTAGGTTCTCAGCTCTTTTGGGAGACCTCATGGCCAAAGCCATATGATCGTTTTCCTTGAAACCCTCGGGTGCTCCCGGAATCAGGTGGACAGCGAAATCATGCTGGGAAAGCTGATTGCTGCGGGGCACAAGAGAACCGATGATCCGGCCTTGGCACAAGTGATCATTGTCAATACCTGTGGTTTTATCTCCACGGCCTCGGACGAGGCTGTGGAGGTGATCCTGGAGATGGCAGAATTTAAAAAAACCGGGG
>JAFLJU010000643.1 GCA_022712835.1 Desulfobacteraceae bacterium | reverse complement strand
GAATCTTCGGCATCAATTTTGAAATGGGAATACCAGGGTAAAACACCAAACACTTTTTTTCCGGTTCTTTTTTGTATCCAGTCCACCCCATCCTTGAAAAGGGCAATATCTCCTCTGAACCGGTTGATGATAAATCCTTTCACCATATCCCTGTAATTGTCTGGAAGGCAGTCAAGGGTTCCCACCAACTGTGCGAAGACGCCTCCCCTGTGAATATCTGCTGTCAGCACCACATCTGCATTTGCATACTCGGCCATGGGAAAATTAACTATGTCCGTGGCCATGAGGTTGACCTCTGCACAGGACCCTGCCCCTTCCAGTATGATTCGGTCATATTTGTTGGACAATCGGTCAAATGCCTCACAGGCTTTCTCGAAATAAAATCCTTTGTTCCGATGATAGTCCATGGCCGTTTGATTGCCATGTACCAGGCCGTTTAATATGACCTGTGACTGTTTTTCTCCCGTGGGCTTGAGCAGAATCGGGTTCATGTCCACATGGGGGGCAATTTTAGCAGCTTCTGCCTGTACAATCTGTGCCCGTCCCATTTCAAGGCCTTCCGGGGTGATGCCGGAATTGTTTGACATGTTTTGTGATTTATAGGGGGCCACCCGGATTCCTTTGTCCGCAAGAATTCGACAAATTCCTGCTGCAACCACGCTTTTTCCTACATCTGAACCTGTACCCAGAACGGCAATGTTTTTTGTCATTTTTCGATCCCCACCCGGGCCACAACCCCTTGTTTGTAATAATGCTTGATTTCTTTCATCTCTGTCACCAGGTCTGCTTTGTCCATCACTAACTTTGTGGCTCCCCGGCCGGTGATTACCAACTCCACATTATCGGGTTTCATATCAATTAGTGCCAACAAATCTTCTTCGGAAAAAAGGTGACACATAACCGCCACATTTCCTTCTTCCGCAATCACCAGATCATGCTCATTGTTTTTAAGCAGATCACAAAGCTTTTGATATCCCCGGGCCCCTGCTGCCTTATCTTCTTCAGACGGGTTGCCTTTGACAAATTTGCCCAGGCCGTATTGTTCGACTGTTATGTTTTCAAATTTGGACAAGGCTTTTATTTCAGAGTAATCTCCTTTCTTCAGAAACTGGACAATATAGACTTTCAGGCCGGCTCCCGCAGCTCTGACAGCCAGCCCTATGCTTGCAGTGGTTTTGCCTTTGCCATTACCCGTATAAACCTGTACATATCCTTTCATCCTCTGTTCTCCTGTCTATTTTAGGTTGGTGCTAAAGGTCGTATTTTTTGGAATACCCCCGGGGGGTAAATAAAAAATCCATATATCTTACAGAAGCACTGGAACCTATAAATAATATGGTTTGCATGCCTACGGTTGCCTTGTCGAGTTGATCGAGCCTGGTAAAGGAGACCTCTTGGTTCTCTCTCATGGCGCCGGTAACAATTCCCACTGGCGTGGAACCCTCTCTGTGCTCAAGGATGAGTTCCTGGGCTCTTTTCAATTGCCAGTCTCTTTTTTTGCTTTTGGGGTTGTACAAGACAATGACAAAATCGGCCATGGCGGCGCAGGACAGGCGTTTTTCAATTTTCTCCCATTCTGTGAGCAGGTCACTCAAGGAAATCGCCGCAAAGTCATGGGTTAACGGCGCTCCGGCAAGGGCTGCTCCTGCCGCAAGGGCGGGGATTCCCGGCACAATTTCAAGTTCTATATATTCTTCTGAACAGGGAACTTCCTGATTTTCAAGTGTTCTGAATAATTTAATGTTCTTTTGTTCGCAAATTTCGAAAACCAGGCCGGCCATGGCATATATCCCGGAATCTCCACCCGATATCAGGGCACAGGATTCTCCTGTTAACGCCGTCTCAATCGCCCGTTCCACCCGTTCAACTTCTTTCATCATCCCGGTCGAAATTATTTTTTTGTTTTTCGTAAGTTCCTTGATCAAATCTACATAGGTGGTGTAGCCTGCGATGCAGTCTACCTGCTCTATGACCTGTACCGCCCGGTTGGACATGTGGCTCACGCTGCCCGGGCCTGTCCCCACCACATACAACTTCATTGTTTTAACGCCACGGCGATGGTCACATCCTTGTTTTTCTTCTTTGTCACAATCAATCGGCCCCTTTCTGCTGCCAGAATCGCTGCTGCTTCGCATACGCTTTTTACTCCTAAATGTTTTTCAACCATCTTTGATGGGGTTTCTATGGTATCAACTGAGTTTAGTTGGGTTTTATCATAAAATTTTATGGGCAGATCCAGCTTGTCTGCTAATTCTAACAAGCCGACCTCATCGAGTTTTACATCTGTTGTGGCCAGGGTAAACACCGAGTTTAAGCTAATCCCTTCTTCATTTAAGACCGACCTCAGAAACTCATGGATTACGTTTATGGGGGTGTTCCGGTTACACCCTATCCCAACGCTTAAGGTTTGGGGTCGCAATATGATTGTTTCACGTGGAACTTTGATGGTTTTCCAGGTGCAGACCACCCCGGCCCCTTGTGTTGGGACGCTTGAGTTATGGATGAACGCTTCCGGTATCTGATCGTTGATGTAACCTTCTGGGTCGTACACCGACATGGTTTCCTTCTTAAGGAAAACCATGTTGATGTTTTTGATGGCTTCTGGATTTTCAATGTAGAGATTGTTCTGCTGGGCGATCAGATCAATGGAAGGCAATCCATTGATATCCGTTGCGGTGGTGATGACGGGACTGGCATTGACAAGGGAGGCGATTCGCTGAGTTAGGCGGTTGGCTCCCCCTAAATGTCCGGAAAGCAGGCTGATGGCATGAACCCCCTTGTCATCCAAAACAATAACAGCGGGATCCGTGGTTTTGGACTGAATCAATGGCGCAATCATGCGAACGGCAATGCCAGTTGCGAAAATAAAAATATGGGCAGAAAATTTAAAGAATTGAACAGACAGTTCTTCTGCTAACCTGTTGAACGAAGAAACGTCCTTTATTTGATCGCACCCCATGGCGGCTAAATTGCCTGCATTCGGGTTTGCCCCAAGGTCTGGTTGGAATTTGTTTTGAAGTTTTTCAGAAACAAACAGCCTGGCCCCACCCATCCCTTCACAAATCTTGTGTCCCAAGCTAAGTCCGTTGGGCGTGATAGCCCAGACAGCAACGTTTGGAGAGGCTGTTTTATTTTTGTGCGGCTTGTCTGTAGCCATGGGAAAACCCTGCATCATATAATTTGGATTGAATAAGGGCTTTGTCACCATTGCTGGCTTCAACTGCTTTGCCTACAATTATGAGCGCATGGCGAGTGATATTATTCTCTTCACAGGTTTTTACCAGGTTTTGGGCCTGGGTGTAAAATATTTTTTCTTCCGGGTGGCTCACCTTGTAGGCGATGGCGCAGAGAGATTCCTTGCCATAGTATATTTCCAGGATTCTTTGAACTTTCTTCGCTTGTCCAATGCTTAGATATATGGCCATGGAGGATTGATGGGCGGCAAGCTTTTCAAGATCTTCGCTTTCAGGGACAGGGGTTCTGCCGGATACCCGGGTTAGAATTAAGGTCTGGGTCACTTCCGGGAGTGTGTATTCCATTCCCATCTTAGACGCTGCGGCAAAGGCTGCCGTTACACCCGGCAGGACCTCATAGGGAATACCAAGTTTTTGAAGTTCCCGAATTTGCTCAAAAATAGCCCCATATAAAGAGGGGTCTCCTGTGTGAAGACGAACCACTCGTTTCCCAAGAGCGTGGTATTCTTTGATCTTGCCAATAATCTGTTCCAGATTCATGCCGGCGCTGGAAATGGTTTCGGTGTGTGTTCCCTTCCAACAGAGAACCGCTTCCGGGACCAGTGATCCGGCATAAATGATCAGATTCGCTGATTCCAGTGCTTTCATGGATTTGATGGTCATCAGTTCCGGATCGCCGGGTCCGGCCCCTGCAAAAATGACTTTGTTTTCTATATCGCTCATTGGGGTTCAACCTTGTTTTGTGGTTTTCTGCCTGAAATAATCCAGACAGGGTTTAAGGGTTCTAATCGGTCTCCATAGGGCATGGGTTTTGATCGGGAGACCTGGACATGCACCATTTCAAAAGAGAACCTGTTTTGTTTTAGAACCCGTATGGCCGTTTCCATGTTCTGGATCAATACGGTATTGATAACAATGGTGCCCCCTTCTTTGAGGCGACCACAGCAGGTCTCCATGATCTGTTCAAGGTGGCTACCGCCGCCGCCAATAAAAATTCTATCAGGATCACTTAATTGGTCGGCTCCTTTTGGAAAATCCAGGTTTAAAATTTTAATATTGGACTGGTTAAATATTTGGATGTTGCGGATGATATCTGGAATTCTTTCCTGGTTTTTTTCAACGGTAAAGACGAAGCCCCAGGGTATGAGGGTCGCAGCTTCTATGCCCACTGATCCGGATCCAGATCCGATATCCCAAAGAATATGGTCTTTTCTGATAAGTTCTAACTTTGAGAGTGTGATGCTTCGGATTTCCGATTTAGTGATCAACCCTTTGGAATGGCGAAAAAGAGAGTCGTCCATGCCGATATGTGTTTCAGGTGAAATGCATTTTCTGGGATGACCGGACTTTAAAAGAATAACGATATTGGGGTGGTCAAAATCAAGCTCGGAAATCTTGCTGTAATTGTCAAACCAGGTGATTTTTTCTTTGGTTTCATCTCCCAGGTTCTCCAGGACACAAAATTTGAATCCGGATAGCTCCTGGCGCAGCAACATGGAAGCTATATATGCTGCGTCCATTGTTCGATCGGTTAAAAAAGCAACCTTGGTTTCCCTTCCCAGGCTTGAAAAGGGAAAATCTTTACATTTCCCATGGAGGCTTATAACCTTTGCATCATGCCAGGGCTCACCAATTGCAGCAAAGGCGGCTGACACCGATGAAATGTTCGGGTGAATCAGAAGATGTTTTTTGTCTATATGTTTGGAAAGTGTACTTCCGATTCCGTAGAATAGCGGATCCCCTGATGCCAGTACCACCACTTTTTTGTTAACCATTTGTTCTTTGATTTGTTCAATCACCTGTTCAATGGCACCGGTGATGGGCAGCGTGTCTCCTTTGTGGTCCGCAAACATCTTAAGGTGCCGCTTGCCCCCCACCAGCAGATCTGCTGATTGGATAATCTTGATATGGGCTGGCGTCAGATCTTTTTTCCCCAGGCCGATTCCGATGATTTCTATGGGTTCCATGTTATACCGCCAAAAAATAATATAAAGTTCCAATGAAAAGAATACTTACCACCCTAAAAAATTGTCCTGACAATAGCAATTGTAATCCCATTTTAGGAGAGAAAATTCCCATATACCGGGGCAGCTGATGCCTAAGGGCTCTTATGGGAAAGGCAAGGACGTTGCCTAACAGCAGGGCGATTACGGTTTGCTTGACGCTGAGAATCCCGGCATTCATCAGGGCTCCGGCTGCGGCAAACCCCGAGGTGAATTCAGCAGCAAAACTTAAAATGATCACGGATAAGGATTCAACCGGCATAAGTGTCACGGTGACATATGTCGATAAGGTTCTGTTTAAATAGTCAAATGCGCCATTTGTGTTCAAAATGTATACCAGGGTATAAATGGGGAGCACCCAGGTGAAGATATGGGCAATGCGGACAGGTAGCCGATTTTTAATGATCTTTAGAAGCGCAATAAACTCAGGCTTTTTTCTATCCGTCTCCTCTCTTTTGGACTGTGTTTCATTTGTTAGTCCATCTGGGGAGTTTTCCTCTGGTCCAATCTGTTCCGATCTAATCCGATCTGATTTAATCTGACCTGATTTAATCTGATCTGGTCCTTTGAGAAAAAAATGTCCAAAGGCAAGAAAACAAATGGTTCTGGACAAGGTGGCCAGAAAGGTGATTAAAAAATAAAATGCGCCGGCTATTCCCGTAAACGGGAGCACAATGAACATGGTGGTGGGAAGATGAAGAAAAAATGCGGGAAACTGGTTTATGTAATTGGCCAAAAAAAGTTGCAGTTTTGAAATTTTGTTTTCTTCATAAAATTCCAACAGCATTGCGTTTGCGGCGGCCCCTGATATAAAGGCCATGGTGAACGCAGCGCTGCAATGGTTCCCCATTCTGGAGTACCGAAATAGAGGGCGTGCTAAAACCGCCACCTGTCTTGTCCAGCCCATGGCTTCAATGATCTGACCCGCCACAAGACCCAGGGTGATGAATCCCATGAGTCGCACCAGGGGAAGCCCAAGCCTTTTGATACCAGAAGACAGTGAAAGGGGTTCAAAATAGACGGTGGTTACACCCAGGATTAACAGCGTGAACAGAACAGACAGGCATAGCTTCTGGTAGTTTATCTGCGGGACCCTTTTTTTGGTTTGGCCTTGTTTCATTTTGATGCCAGAATCAATGTCCAGTAGTCAGGCTCTCTTGTTTCAAGTGTATCCAGATTTTCTATGATCTCTTCATTTTTACGTCCGCATTTGGAAACAGCGACTCCGTTGGTGTAAAGACCGGCATCTTTCAGGGCCATATTAATGTCTGTAATGTTTTTATATGCCTTGACAATGGCCACATTTTCGACCTCTTTTACCTGTCTGATTCGATCTCCCCCATAGGCACCAGATGTCACCAGCAGGGACTCTTCTCCTTCTACCAAGATTCTGTTCAACCTGGCTGATGCTGCATGGAAAGAGGTAATGCCGGGAATGGTCTCAATGTCGGCTTCGGGCATGATACATTTCATTTTCTTTAAAATATATCCAAAGGTCGAATAGGTGGTGGGGTCGCCAAGGGTGAGAAATACGGCTGTCATGCCCTGCTTCATTACAGAAGAAATCTGCTTTGCATTTGCAATCCATGCGGCTTCCACCTCTTCCTCATTTTTGGTCATGGGAAAACCTAGGTGTTCAATTCTGGCACTTGAAGATATATAAGGAGATGCTATTTCAACCGCCAGGCTATAGGTGTTTTTACTGGAAGCCGCTGTGAAGATAATATCTGCTTCCTTGATTACCCTAACCGCTTTCACTGTAATCAGTTCAGGGTCCCCTGGTCCTACACCCACGCCAAATAATTTACCTGTTTTCATCATTCGTTATCCTTTTTTAACATGATTTGACTGAAAATATCCGGGTAGAGAATTTTCCCGATGGTAACAATTCCCATATATAATCTGGGAACCGGACGGGAAACAATATTTTCATCAATTAAAAAAACCTGTTTATCTTTGATTGCTTTGATTATTTGAAATCCGGGTTCATTGAGAATCTGTTCTTTTTGTACCGGATTCATAATTCCATTCTGGGCCAGGAAAACATCAATTTGCGAGGCCTTTTCCAAAATCTGTTCCTTTCCATAAACGGCAATGTTGGTATTTCGTGATGCCCTGGCATCGGCGGCCACATTGATGCCCCCTGCTGTTTCCAGGGCAAAGATTGGCATGGAACCGGGGGTAAAGGTTTTCATCCGGGTATGTATTGCCTGGAAATAAACCTTTTTTTTCTGGGTAACTGCCTGGGTAAGTGTGTGGATGCGGGCAATTTTATCCTGGAATGTGGAAACCATGTTTTGCGCCCTGTCCTGTTTCCCGGTTAACCGGCCAAGGGTTAACCAATATTAATACATCTGTGTCACCGTGCCCGGTTGAAGGGAAACCACTGTGATTCCATATTTTTCGAGTTGCGTAACAAACCCAGGATATCCATTGTCGATCATGGGCCGGATCAATACCAGATCCGGCATACTTCCGATAAATTTTTCAGGATCATCGTGGTAGGAAAATTTTTGTTTTTCCTTTGCCTGGTCAGGAAAGACGTCATTCACAGAGACGCCTATGATC
>JAFLJU010000309.1 GCA_022712835.1 Desulfobacteraceae bacterium | reverse complement strand
GCGTTCAGGCAATTGAAGACCTCTCCGCTCAATTTTCCGATGGCATTTTGTTTTTGTTTCCCAAAGAGACCGACCCCTTTATGGTTAATATTTTCAATTCTTGCATTTTTAGTAACCAATGCCAGCACATTGGGGGCATTATTAAAGATGGCATCCAGATTGGCTGTCTGGTGTATGATTTTTGCTTCAGCCTGTTTGCGAACACTGATATCCCGGGAGAATATGGCAATTTTTTCCACGTTGCCCTGGTGATTAAAAATAGGATATACATTGGTATCAAATATCAATTTGTCATGGCTGTCTTCAAACCGTACGGGTTTCCCGTCCTGAATCGCCTGCACAATCTTTGTTTTCCATGATGCTGCAAGTTGCCGGGAAACAAAATTCCGGGCAGGTTTCCCGAGCATCTCTTTGATCTGCCCTCCAAACCGATCTGCCCCGAGCTGGTTTACATTCAAAACAACCCCCCCAAGATCGAGAAGAAGGGCTGCTTCCCCGGAGGCGTTTAATAAGGCATGGGCCGTTTTTTTACTCGTCCTTAAGTCATTTTCTGCCTGGATCCGTCCTTTTAGTTCCGAGGTTAATTCCCTGTTTTTTTGTTTCAGTACCTGGCTGATGAACCGATATTTATCCTTCATGCAGCCGACACAAAATCCGGACAAGCCCCCGGCTAAAAAGAACACAATATAAAGATGTCCTGCCAATTGGATTCCGGTCCCATATGCGGAGATACCCATAAAACTGGGGAATAGAAGGCCTCCATATATGGTGAATTTGCCTTTATAGTTCATGATTTTCCTATTGGTTTTTGCCGGGCAGCGTCCGCTTAAAAATCTTCAAAATCCTTGTTAAAGGGAATAACCTGGTCCGGTCGGATCTCTTTAGTCCGGGAGACTATCATTTTTTTCTTTGCACCGCCAGATGGAGATTGGGGATAAACCGGTCTTAGGTTCCGACTTCTGTCGGGACGGGCAGGGGGCTGTCGGTCTTGTTGGCCGGAAACCAACAAAACAAGCTCCCCAACAAATTCCTGGAGTTGTTCTGCCTGGGCATTCATCTCTTCCGAGGCAGAGGCGGATTCTTCTGCATTGGCTGCATTTTGCTGAACCACCTTGTCCATTTCTGAAATGGCCGTATTTACCTGTTCAATCCCATTGGATTGCTCATTGGATGCTTCTGAGATTTCAGTGACCAGATCACCCACCTGATCCGTATTTTTAGCGACCTCACCAAAGGCATTGCTCGTATTTAAGACAAGTGTTGACCCCTCGTTGATCTTTTTAACCGTTCCTTCGATCAACTCCGAGGTGTTTTTTGCAGCATCAGCAGCCCGCATGGCAAGATTTCTGACTTCATCGGCCACCACAGCAAACCCCGCACCGGCTTCTCCTGCCCTGGCCGCCTCAACTGCAGCATTAAGGGCCAGAAGATTTGTCTGGAATGCTATTTCATCAATGGTTTTGATGATCTTGGAGGTTTGTTCACTGGCCTTGGAAATATTTTCCATGGAAAGTGTCAGCGCATCCATTGATTCATTTGCGACAACAACAACTTGCTTGGTATTCTTCATCAGTGCATCTGCATTGTTTGAATTCTCTGCATTTTTCTTTGTCATGGAAGCCATCTCTTCCATAGATGAAGAGGTTTCTTCCAGGGAAGATGCCTGTTGTGATGCGCCTTCGGCAAGGGATTGGCTGGATGAAGATACCTGTCCGGAAGCGGCTGCCACCTGATTGGCTCCTT
This sequence comes from Desulfobacteraceae bacterium, assembly GCA_022712835.1. The sequence goes on along the minus strand of JAFLJU010000309.1, from coordinate 1,501 downwards.
CCTCCATTCCCCTGATGATTCTGTTGAGCGGGGTGACAATAGACTGTGTGATCAAAAATATGATGGCTGCAATAATAATGACACAGACCCCACCGATAACAAGATTTGCATTTCGGATCTTATTAATCGGGGCAAAAACCTCAGAACTGTTTGCTGTTGAGGCAATAATCCACTCCATATTTTTTTCCTGGGTAAAGGCAACCACCTTGTCAATGCCTTTAAATTGATATTCCATCACCCCATTTTTCTTTTCCAGCATTTCCCGGCCAAAATTATATTGGCTTAAATCCAACTCCAAGATCTTGGATTTATCCGGGTAGGCCAGAATAACGCCGGACTTGTCTGTTATATAGGCATATCCTGTTTTTCCAACTTTTTCAGAGTCAACAAATGCCTTTGTAAAGTGATTGAGATCAATGGCTCCCAACAGAACCCCCACGATGGTATTGTTTATTTTGACAGGGGAGGAGATGCAGAAAATCGGATTACCTGAGGCCTTGCTTTTGATCACCGCTGAAACAGACAGTTTTCCTGAAAGAGAGCCTCTAAAATAATCCCGATCAGAAACATTCATTGATCCGATATCCTTGGTATCCGAAGAAGCAACAATTTCTCCTGTGGAATCCGCCACTGCAATAAATTCAAAAAACGCATTGTTTGCTTTGATTTTTCCCAAACGACGATTTGCTTGTATTGTGTCATCCATTGATGAGGGGTCAACAAGGCTGCTGAATATTGTTTCTTCACTAAAATTTTTTATGTCACTTTTTCGTTCTGATATCCAAGTACTCACCTGTTTTGAAATTGAAGTCGATACATATTTCACCTGACCGGTTATGGAATGTTCCAAGGCCTGTTTTGACCTAACAAATGAAAAAACGGACATGAGGGTCAAACACAGGATGGTTACCCCCACGGTTGGGATGAGAAATTTATTTTTAAGGCTAAGTTTCATTTAACAGTATCCTTTAAATGGCGTTGTTATACAAAAAAATGGGGGTGTTCCCCCTAAATCATGAAAAATTTTTTGCTTGTGTACACTCATCTGCTGTGAGCACACGATCAATATCCAGCAGGATCATCACATGAGTCCCCACTTTGGCCATCCCCAAAATATAATGGGTGTCAAGGCTTGTTCCAAAGTCAGGTACCTCTTCTGTCTCATCTTCCTGGATGGTTACGACCTCAGAAACGGCATCCACAACAATACCCATCAGCATTGTTTCCGGGCCAGGTTTTATTTCCACAACAATAATACAGGTGCGGTCCGAATAGGGGATTGATTCCATTGAAAACTTTACCCGCAGATCCACAACAGGAATGACCTTGCCACGAAGATTGATCACCCCTTTTAGAAAATTGGGTGTCCGGGGGACAGATGTGATGGGCATCATTCCGATAATTTCCTTCACCGTCAGAATCGCGATGCCATATTCTTCTTGTCCAAGGGTAAATGTCAGATACTTTCCTGCTTTACCCACCATGGTTCCAGCGGCCTGAT
>JAFLJU010000336.1 GCA_022712835.1 Desulfobacteraceae bacterium | reverse complement strand
CTTTTTGGCCAGGTCCATGTTTAAGGCTTCTGTCAGTTCTTTTAGTGACTGGGCTTCATCCTTTTTATCGATAAATAGTTGGGGGTGTTTGGTGTTGTTGGCCCGGTCATTGTCCATTCTTTCATTGCTTTTTTTGTACAGGAAAAACTCGCCCTCGTTGGATTGATAATAAAAGGGGACGGTTTTAAAAAAATGAACCTGGGAATTTTTAACTTGTATATGTTTTGCCATCAATGGTGTCCGTGTCCTTTTTAAGACAGGACACAACGGATCTGTCTTTTGAAATTCATAGGAGGAGATTAAAGGATTTCAGGCAATATGTCAAACCGGTCAAATGGAGGCATGATACAGGCTCCGGAAAACATTTTTTTTGCCAGCTCAAGCATTTGTCGGGACTGCCTGATGCCGGTAGCAACCGGGTTGTCACTGGCCGCTATTTCCCTTTGAAGTGTTTCTGGTATGGCTATTCCTGCCACCTTGTTATGGAGAAAGTGGGCATGCTTCTGGGAAAGCAGGGGTAAAATTCCCATCATAATGGGAATGTTGATATGGGTTAGAGCCGTATTCAGGGTTTGGGCGGTTTCTTGATCGTAGACTGGCTGGGTGACAATAAATTTTGCACCGGCAGCCGCTTTTTTTTCAATTCGCAGAATTTCATTTTCAAGCCCGTCTATCTCCGGCCGAAAGTCCAGTACCGCACCGGCACAAAGATCTGCCTGGGTTGCCATGTGTATGAGATCAAATACCGTTAAATCATTGACCGTTGTGGTGGCGGTTTCTTTGTTTCGGGCGGAAGGGTCTCCGGTGACGGCAATGATGGTATCGACTCCTAGGGCTCTGGCGCCCCACACTTCCGCCTGGAGTCCCAACCGGTTATGATCCCGGACCGTGAAATGGGCAATGGCCGGTTTGCCTGTTTGTTCCTGGAGCAGGTGGGAAAAAACCATGGCAGACATCCGTGGTTTTGCAACGGGGTTGGAGGCCACGCTGAACCCGTCAAAGGGGAGGTGTTTAAGGGTGGAAAGTTTGTTCATAAGCCCCTGACCATCAAACCCATCCGGTGGCACCACTTCCAATGTGATTTTGAATTTGTTATTGCCCTCGAGTAAAAATGACATGATATTACATTCCTTTAAATGTGAAGCGAATGGATTTACTATGCCCAAGATTTGGTCTTGGGTCAAATCTTTATTCTGCCGGTGTGGGATATTTTATCTTTTTTTAATTTTATTCTTGCTGTGAAATTTGTGGAATGATACCGTTGGAAAAATTATGCAACCGTATTCTTTATGCAAGATTTTTCTCGGGCCTAAAAACAATTGGTGTTTTTTCAGAACTTTACGGGTTTTTAGCTGTGGTGCAAATATCAGATAGATGTATGGCAGCTTACAGGAGGTCATTGTGGGGTTAAGCTATCGGATGCGTCTTATTTCTATATGCATCGGTATTTTTGTGATGGTCGGCGTCGGTTTTTTGTTCAAAAGCTTATTACTTCCTAATTCATTTGGTGTTTACGGTCCCTATCGGGCAGATGCCATCAAAGAGGCTGCCCAGGTTCCCATTCGCCATGGCACCAATGATTCCTGTTTTAAGTGCCATCCCTTTGAAGCCAGGATTCAGAAAGCCGGTCTTCACAAGACCATTTCCTGTGAATTTTGTCATGGGACCTATGCCGACCATGTGACCGAGGGTAAAAAAACAGGTATCCTGCCGGTGAAAACTGGAAAGGAAATTACCACCCTTTGCCTGCGGTGTCACAACACGGAAATAAAGGCCCGGTCGGAAAAGGTGATCAAAACCGTTGCCCTGCCAAACCATCTTAAAGATCAGCAGGTCAAGCTCACTCACACCTGTAATCAATGCCACCATGTTCATGCGCCGCTCAAGTATATCAACCGGGCGAAACAGATCACAGGGCTTATGGAGAAAGGCATATGAAGATAAAAGATCCTTCCCCGGACATGAAAAAAAGATCTTTTTTAAAAAATGTATTAAACGGCACCATAGCAGGCTCCCTCTATCTGGTTTATCCCATGGGCGGCAATGCCTTTGAAACCCCGGAACAGATTCCGGGCATGCGGAACAAGGCCTATGACATTTACGCCCAGGAGTTTGCATTTATCGTGGATATTACCCGGTGTATCGGGTGTGGCTCCTGCTGTGTGGCGGACAAACAAGAGTATAATGTGTCCGACGGCAACTATCGCACCTGGGTGGAACGCTATGTCAAAGGATTTTCCGATCAGATCTATGTGGACTGCCCCAATGGCGGTCTGGATGGATACCAGACCCCTAGGAACGATATTGCAGAAGAGATTCGGGACACCTTTTTTGTGCCCAAGCTTTGCAATATGTGTAAGGAGGCCCCTTGTGTCCAGGTGTGTCCTGTGGGCGCCACCTTTACCACTCCGGACGGGTTTGTTCTCGTGGATGAAAAGCGGTGTGTGGGGTGTGCCTATTGTATCCAGGCCTGTCCCTATTCTGTCCGGTTTATAAATCCTGCCACCCATGTGGTTGAAAAATGTACCTGGTGTTACCATCGGATTAGAAAGGGGTTGCTGCCGGCCTGTGTGGATGTCTGCCCCACCGGCGCCCGGAAATTTGGTAGCCTT
>JAFLJU010000130.1 GCA_022712835.1 Desulfobacteraceae bacterium | reverse complement strand
CCAACCCAGATGAGTGTGCCAGCGTTAAAGGGATTTAATTTCAAGGGAGGGATGTCTGTCAGCCCGGAATTTGCCGCCCTTCTACTGGGGCTTGTATTATATACGGCAGCATTTGTCGCAGAAGTCGTTCGTGCTGGCATCCAGGCTGTTTCCAAGGGCCAAACCGAGGCGGCCATGGCCATCGGGTTGAAACCCGGACAACTATTAAATCTGATTATTTTGCCCCAGGCATTGCGGGTTATTATTCCGCCCCTAACCAGCCAACTGCTCAATTTGACAAAAAACAGTTCTCTTGCGGTTGCCATTGGATATCCTGATTTTGTTTCTGTTGCAGGAACTGCCATCAATCAGACCGGCCAGGCCATAGAAGGGGTTATGCTGATCATGATTGTCTATCTTTTCTTCAGCTTATCAACTTCGGCCTTTATGAATTGGTACAATAAAAAAACGAAACTGGTAGAAAGGTGATCCTTTAGGTTATTATGGAAACAAATACAAATATAGATCATAAAACTGTCGTAAAACCGCCGATTTCAAGCGTAGGGGTCATCGGATGGATACGGGGAAATTTGCTCAGCAGTCCCGGCAATACCATCCTTACGTTTATTATTATGGGGATATTGTGGTTTTCAGTCCTTCCGTTTATTGAATGGGCGTTTTTAGATGCAAGCTGGAACCCGGATGCAAATTGCAGGGAGGCAACCGGGGCATGCTGGTCAGTCATCACCTCCAACTATAAAATTATTTTATTCGGGTTTTATCCCCAGCATATCCTATGGCGTCCCGTCACGGCCATGGCACTACTTGTCGCCTTTCTGGTTATCAGCCGTAATCGACGCTATTGGAATCCCTATCTTGGGTATGCCTGGCTGATCGCTTTGGTGGCCATGGGGGTTTTGCTCCGGGGAGGCATCTTTATGCTGGAACCCGTTGAAATCGGAAAATGGGGCGGCTTGATACTGACCTTGCTGCTGTCTGTTTTTGGTTTGGCCGTAGCATATCCTCTGGGGATACTTCTGGCCCTTGGCCGGCAGTCCAATATGCCGGTGATAAAAACTTTCAGCGTTTTTTATATTGAACTGATCCGCGGTGTCCCCCTTATCAGTCTTTTGTTTATGTCATCGGTTGTTTTTCCGTTGTTCCTTCCCGAGGGTGTCTCAATCAGCGGCATTTTACGGGCCCAGGTCGCCATTATCCTGTTTACGGCGGCGTATATAGCAGAGGTTGTCAGGGGCGGGCTGCAGGGCATGAATATTGGCCAATTTGAGGCCGCCGATTCCATTGGATTAAACTATCCCCAAACCATGCGATTGATCATTTTACCCCAGGCATTGAAAATTGTTATTCCACCGTCGGTCAGCGTCTTAATTTCAGCGTTTAAGGATACCTCCCTGGTGGTTATCATCGGGTTATACGATTTGCTGAAAACAACCCAGTCAACCTTGTCAGAACCCAAATGGATGGGGTTTTCAGCAGAAGCCTACATTTTTATTGCACTGATTTATTTTGTCTGCTGCTTTTTCATGTCCAATTACAGCAGACAACTGGAAAAAGAATTGGATACAGGTCTATAATTTTAATAACTTTATTTATTAAGCGATAATTTATGAACGAAGACAACACAAACAAAATCGATGTTTCAAGTGAAGAGACCATTATTAAAATCTCTGATATGCACAAATGGTATGGGGATTTTCATGTTTTAAAAAACATTAATCTGGATGTTAAGAAAAGTGAACGTATTGTTGTTTGCGGGCCGTCCGGATCTGGAAAATCCACCCTTATCCGATGTATTAACCGGCTTGAGGAGCATCAAAAGGGAAAAATTATTGTAGATGGTATTGAACTTACCAAGGACCTGAAAAACATTGAAAAAGTCCGGTCCGAGGTAGGCATGGTGTTTCAACATTTTAACCTGTTTCCGCATTTGACCATTGTTGAAAATTTAACAATGGGCCCTATCTGGGTTCGAAAGGTTCCTAAAAAAGAAGCGGAAGAAACGGCCATGTATTATCTTGAGAAGGTACAGATAGCAGAGCAGGCACATAAATTTCCCGGCCAGCTATCCGGAGGGCAGCAGCAGCGAGTGGCCATTGCCAGAAGCCTTTGCATGAAACCCAATATCATGCTATTTGATGAGCCAACCTCTGCCCTTGACCCTGAAATGGTAAAAGAAGTTCTCGAAGTGATGATCAACCTAGCCCAGGACGGGATGACCATGATTGTGGTCACCCATGAAATGGGATTTGCAAAGAGTGTTGCCCATAGGGTTCTTTTCATGGATGCCGGTGAAGTCATCGAAGAAAACACCCCGGAAGAATTTTTCAATAACCCACAGAGCGATAGAACCAAGCTTTTTTTGAGCCAGATCCTTTTTTAAAGCCAAACCTTTTTTAAAGCCAGATCCTTTTATAATATCAAATGGGAACAAAGGCCATTCCTGCCATATGAACAACTTGTGTTATCAGCCGGCCGGTTCTGGTGGAGACGATCAGGGCCATGGTATCCTGGAGGGAGATTAGCTTACCGAAAATTCGTTCAAAACTTAAGTTTTCAACCGGGCCGTGACATACATTGGTTATAAGGAAAAGATTCCCATTGGGCAGGTGACGGGCTTTTAGCCGCCAGATAAAAATTTCGATATTTCTGGCACTATTGTAAAGGGGTTGGGCATCCAGAAAATCCAGCATGAAAAGGTCACATTTTTTGCTGTATGATGCATGGACCATAGTATAGAGTCCATACATCATTACAAAAACCCGATCTCCTTCAAATACGGGCTCAAACCCGAGCAAGATGGCATCGGTCCCTTCTTTTTTTTCAAGAATGGGGTAAGTTTGTACCGGTGGGCATTGAAATATCCGGGTCATCTGTGAATCAATCGTTGCACCGGGTGTCTTGCCAAGCTCCATGGGATTCATCCGATAGAGCTTTTGGGTCAGGGTTTTTAACAGACTCTCAACTTGATCAATGTGAATGTCAGACACTATGTTAATGTCTGATTTGGCAAGATCTTCAATGTGAAAATCATTGGTCGATGTGCACCCGGTCCACAGGATGCAAAACGCAACCAGAAAATATAAACTTCGGATGTCTGGTTTAGCTTTGCCCAGATTTAAATTCCTTGATCCCCTGGTGCATGGTTTTGACAGCCAGCTGGATACAATGGTGCTTTTTTTCCGGAATGTTTTCCAATACCGTGAAAACATCTCCATCATTTATTTTCAGGGCATCGTCAAGGGTTTTTCCTTTGACCAGTTCCACAGCAGCCATGGCCGCAGAAATGGCCCCGGCACATCCAGTTATCTCATACCGGATATCATCAATGATCTCATTTTCACCTATCTTGAGGTATATTTTCATCGTGTCTCCACAGGATCCGATTTTTTCAGATACTTGGTCGGCATTCTCAATGTGTCCCATGTATTTTTTTTCAATATAATAATTTATTGCCGGATCGGCATACCCGGCTTCAGAAAGCATTTTACGTTCCGCATTTGATGATGAAGTGTTTGTGACCACTGGTGTTCCCTTTGTTCTGTCCTGATCAAAAATGAATATTTTACCGGACAGTATACCAAAATATTCATGCTTCAAAAATTAACGTCACCTTAAATTAATTAATTTCTTTTTTATGTCAAGCAAAATGGCCAAATAATGCCACGAAAATTGATAAAAAGCAAAAAAAACATCTCAATTGGTTTTTAAGAATATCAAGGGCCTTAGGGTTCCTGGGGTAATATGAGCGTGAGAACAGGCATTTTGATTTTGTGTCAACCGGTCATTCTCCTTTTACCTGGATCAAACCTATCGAAAAGTAAAAAATTATACTTGTGATTCTAATCGGTTATGATATACCTGAAATAGGTATCCCGAATAGCAGTCCTCTTAAGGTTAATTGCAGAAAAATGATAGCTGAAACTTAAATTACATTTTCATTATCACCTTGGACGAAGGAGATCGCGTTATGAAAGAGTTGATTAAGTATATTGCCCAGGCATTGGTTGATGATCCAGAAGGAGTGAGTGTTGAAGAGATCAAGGCCCAGCAAACCCTTGTGCTTGAGTTAAGGGTTGCAAAGGAAGATCTTGGCAAGGTCATCGGCAAGAAAGGGAGAACCGCCCAAGCCATGCGAACCATTTTATCTTGTGCCTCTGCTAAAGAGCAGAAACGGGTAATTCTGGAGATTGTCGAATAAAGGCTCCAGCGTATTCTAAAATTCATTATGGTGGATTCTGGCAGCCGTAAGTATTAACAGTTACTTGTATCCATCTGACATTCAGATTCCTTTCTTTTTTCAGACAAGCGCAACTCCCTTCTTGCAAGGGCTTCCTTGTTTCTCCTGATGTCCTCCGGGGTGATCAGCTCCAAGGGGGGGACGCTTGTTGGCCGATGGTCATTTCCCAGGGCAACAAAGGTTAGGTAGGCGGATGCCAAATGGGTTTTTACCCCGGTGAGTAGATCTTCTGTTTCGACCCGTGCACCGATTTCCATGGATGTTTTTCCTGTCATATTGATGCCAGCCTTTACCGTTAAAAGATTGCCGATAAAAGCAGGGTTGTGAAAATCCATGCGGTCAATGGATGCGGTCACACATATTTTTCGGGTATGTCTCACGGCTGCAACACCGGCAGCATTATCAATCTCCTTCATGATAACCCCTCCATGAACTATTCCGGCAGGGTTGGCATCTTCGGGCAGCATGATTCTGGCAATAATCATGGTGGAGTTCTGGGTGCATTTTCCTTTAGTCATTGAATTTTCCCTAGCCCATTCCAAGGCTTTTGTGATATTTTTCCAAGTTTACCTGCAGTGGGCTTTGCCCTTTTTGTCTCAAATAATAAAAAATACTCATAAATCATAGCGTCTATAAAATTTTACCCCGGATTTTGTCAATCCAATTTTTAAAAAAAGGGCAGGGCATCCCATGAAAAGATTATAACCTCCAGTGCCTGCCGGGTATGTTTTACTAGCATTTTATGATATGAAAAACCTATTGGATGGTGAATGAACTGATCAATTGTTAACGGATCAATCGGTATCGGGTCAATCGGTATCTGGTTAATCGGTATCTGGTTAATCGGTATCGGCTTCACGCATCCTGATATTTTAAGGGGAGAATTATTGGATCATATTGAGTTGAAGCCGGGAGATGTTCATTTCTTTTATTCAGTTGTGGGTGAAATACAATCTCCTTTTTTGCTTGAAAAATATCGGGGAATATCCAGCAAAGAAGAACAATCAAAGATCGATCGGTATAGATTTGAACGAGACCGGAAGAGTTGTCTTGTGACAAGGGGACTTCTTCGGTTTGTTTTGTCCCAATGCACCCATCTGCCCCCCCAATCCTTTGAATTCATTGAAAACCGCTATGGGAAGCCGCGTCTTAAAGCAGGGGTGACCGATATCCCCATTCGATTCAATCTTTCCCATGCCGGTGGCCTGACTGCCTGTGCCGTGGCTCTTGACCATGAAATCGGAATTGACGTGGAAGATTCAAGGCGGAAAGTTGAAATGAATATCGCCGATCGGTTTTTTTCCAGGCAGGAATCTGTTTATCTTGACCAGGCAAAAGATAAACAAGGGGTGTTCTTTGATATTTGGACCTTAAAAGAATCTTATATCAAAGCTAAGGGCATGGGGCTGTCAATTCCCCTTGATAAATTCAGCTTTACGATGGGCCGAGATTATACCGCCATAGAATTTGATGATACATACCAGGATGATCCCGAGAATTTTAGTTTTTTTAGGTTTCCTTTGCTAAAGGATTTCAAGGCGGCTATAACGATTCAGACCCCCAAAATAATGCGCTCTAAGGTCAGCATTTATCAATGTATTCCTTTTAAAGAGGTCAAACAACAGGACCAGATTAATATTGTTTAATTCCTTAATTTCCTGTCCATAGAGATTTGACCCAGCCAAACATCCCTTTTTTTGCGGGTTCGGTCTGGCCTGGAGTGTTTCCATAAATATTTCCGGCTTTTTTTATTTCCTTTTGTCGGGTGGTATATCCTTTGGTGACAGGTGTAAAGCTTTCACTGTTGTCCCCAAGAGAGTCTAATATTTCCCGGACAAGTTTTTCCTGGACCTCGGGCTTGGAAATTTTTAATTTGGGCAATTGTCCAAAATAGGTAGACGCCAAATCTTGGTCAATACCGTCCCCATTGCACCCAAGTCCGGACACTCCTGCGATGGAATAGGCAAATTGTGTTAATCCTGCAATGATGAGGTGTTCCGGTGGTGCCAATTGTGGCATTTGGTGAAATGCAACCCCTTCACAGACGCTCGGGGGAAGGTGCCAGGTTTTTAAAACATTGGAGGCCACTAGAGCGTCTGTGGTCCCAAACACATCTTTTTCCACCTGGTACAAGGGGCACTTGAAATCATGGGCTTTTTTGAGACATTTGGAAAATTCACTGGGAAAGTGAATGGCCAGCAATAATTTCCCCATGCCATGGAGCATTCCGGTCATATAAAGTTCTCCGGGCAGCACACCCATTCCTAAATTTGGGTGGCCAAGCCGTCGGTTTGCAACCGCACATGCAAAGGAATATGACCAGAAATCATCATAGGAGAATCCTTTAATATCAGGGAACCTGGGCAACATTTTCTGGAAAAAATACAGGCATACGGAACTTACAATTTCGACAAGACCAATACGGGTAATGGCAGCTCGTAGGCTGACAATTTTTTCAACCTCAGTGTAAAGCGGTGAGTTGGCCAATTGCAAGATCCTGGTGAATAGTCCGGGGTCTGATTCCACCAGTTTGACCAAAAGGGGGATATCTATTTGGTCATTGGATTGCCGAACAATGGCCAGAATCTTTTTTGCGTTGGCCGGGATCGTGGGGATATTGACACTTGTGGTCAGTATTTCCTGTGCAATACTGAAGGCGATGGTTTTTTCTCCAATCAACGAATTTTCTAATTTCATGAATACTTCCCTGCCCAAAGGGCTGCGCATTTATGTTTTCTTTAAAGGATCTTTTTGAGAGATACTTCTATTTCGTATACTGTTTTTTCGACCTGCTGGCAAGCCGTGAGCGAAATGGTGATGTATCAGCTCCTGGGTGCAGTTGGTTTTTCCCGGGTAAAAAAGTGGACAGTTTTTCGTGCTATTCTTTTTATTCTCAGGTATTGAATCAGCCAGCAGAGTTTATAAAAGTTGAAATTTACAACTTTAATGGAGGGGTTGATCTTTTCATCATAGGTGCAAAAGGTAATGACACATATCTGGGCTTTGATTCCCCGGGGGAAAAGGCAAGGGCCGATGTTATTTCTAAGGAAAGGGCAGGGTGACAGATATAACGAGGAATAAGCATCCAGCAGTTTTTGTATTTCAGGTGCAAGCTTTGGGGCCAGGGTGAGGATAAAAATAAAATCCCACAGGCTGAAAACTGAATCGATGTCCAGGCTTTTGCAGCAAAGCCCCTGGCATCTTGTAAGACAATTGTCCATGGCCGTGCACGCAACCAAAAGCAGGTCTTCCTGGGAGCCTTGTATGGTCTGGCATCGGTTTAAAATGAGGGACTTATCCCGTGGGGAGAAGTTTTGGGATATCTTTACGGCCTTGTTGAATAAATATCTGGTTCCCATTATTTAAAATCCTTGAATTTAAATATTGCTGTCAGATAAATGTGGAATGGGATTTTTTCAAAAGACCTCCCATTCAACCCGTGTTATAGTGGTATATTTAGGATAGGAACCTAAGCGTTGTCAAGAAAAGTCTCAACATGATTTCAACGGTTTGAAACCATTGGAAAAACCCCATGGGCAGATGGGTCTCAAAATGGGTTGTTTTTCGATTAAAAATTGTTTATACATCCCCCAAAAACGATAACACAAAGATTTATACAAAATGAAAACACCCTATTATTTAATAGACGAAAAAAAAATATTAAAAAATCTGAAAATTATTGATCAGATCAAGAAAACTTCGGGAGCAAAGGTTGTGTTGGCCCTGAAATGTTTTTCCACCTGGTCTGTATTTGATTTGATGAGTAACTATCTGGATGGCACCACCAGCAGCTCTCTTTATGAAGCGCGGTTGGGGCATGAAAAATTTGGCAAAGAGGTGCATGCCTACAGCGTGGCCTGGGCACCCGATGAAATTTGTGCCCTCACGGGTATTGCCGATAAAATCATTTTTAATTCTGTTTCCCAGCTGGCGCAATATTATGATGAGGTGAAAGGGCATGCCCTGGGGTTGAGGGTGAACCCCGGTATGAGTTATTCCCATTTTGATCTGGCGGACCCGGCACGGCAATATTCACGGTTGGGGGTGGTCGATACCCGGCAAATCATGTCGGTATTGGATAAGCTCAGCGGCATCATGGTTCATTATAATTGTGAAAATGACGATTTTGAAGCCTTTTCCCGAACCCTGGATTTGCTGGCAAAAAAATATGGTGATATCTTGACCCAACTTACATGGATGAGTTTGGGGGGGGGCCTGTTTTTTACCCGGGATAATTATCCAATCGAAAAGTTTAGCAATGCCCTTAAAGGGTTTAGTGAACAATTTGATATCCAGATTTATCTGGAACCGGGGGAGTCTGTTATCACCCAAACAGCTCAGCTGGTTACCAGTGTTTTGGACATTGTTCACAATGAAAAACAGATTGCCATTGTCGATGCGTCCATAGAAGCGCATATGCTGGATCTATTGATTTATCGGCTTAAGGCTCAGATTGAAACGCAAGCGGGTCAACATGAGTACACAATTGCCGGCAGATCCTGTCTGGCCGGAGATGTGTTTGGTGAATACGGGTTTTCCGCCCCTTTAAAGATCGGAGATACCCTAAAAATTTGCGATGCTGCAGGGTATACCATGGTAAAGAAAAACTGGTTTAATGGGTTGCCAATGCCGTCAATCGTCGTCAAGCGTTTGGATGGGACAATGGAGTTGGTCAGAGAGTTTGATTATAATGATTTTATGAATAACCTTTCATAAAACAACTATTCATAAAACAACTAGTATAAAGACAATTAATCGTAAGTTAATGCGGTGATTAAAAAAATGATTTAAATAAGGTGATTAAAATGACAAGAAAAAATATTTTGATTATTGGCGCTGGGGGGGTGGCACATGTTACAGCCCATAAGTGTGCCCAGAATAATGATGTCCTGGGAAATGTTCATATTGCGTCCCGAACCAAAGAAAAATGCGATGCCATAATTGATAGCATTCAGCAAAAAAATAGTATGAAGGATAAAACAAAAAAGATTATTGCCCACAAGCTGGATGCCATGGATGTGTCAGCTACGGTTGCGCTGATCCGACAGACCAATTCTCAAATCGTTTTGAATTTAGGCGTGGCGTTTATTAATCTTTCGGTCCTGGAAGCCTGTCTTGAGGCTGATGTCGTATATTTGGACACCGCTATTTATGAAGATCCCGATAAGGTTTGTGAGGAGCCGCCCTGGTATGCCAATTACGAATGGAAGCATAAAGAGCGCTTTGAAGAAAAAGGGTTGACGGCCATCCTGGGGGCTGGGTTTGATCCCGGAGTGGTCAATGCCTATTGTGCCCTGGCCGTTAAACATCATTTTGATACCATTGACACCATCGATATTATGGATGTAAATGCCGGTGATCACGGTCGATATTTTGCGACCAATTTTGATCCGGAGATTAATTTTAGAGAGTTCATAAAGGCCTGGACCTGGATTGATCAGCAATGGCAATGTTATCCCATGCATGCGGTGAAAAGGGTCTATGATTTTCCCGTGGTGGGGCAACAGCCTGTTTACATGGGCGGTCATGATGAATTGCATTCTTTGAGCAAAAATATCAAGGCCAAAAGTATCCGTTTCTGGATGGGGTTTGGTGAACACTATATTAATGTTTTCACCATTTTAGACAAGATCGGTATGCTGTCTCATTTGCCGGTGACAACCGCAGAGGGGCTGGAGGTGATTCCCCTTAAAGTATTAAAGGCTGTTTTGCCGGACCCCCAAACCCTGGCTCCCAATTATACCGGTAAAACCTGCATTGGAAATCTGGTGCAGGGCACCAAAGATGGCGTTGCCAAACAGATCTTTATCTACAACACCTGTGATCACAAGGCCTGCTACCTCGAGGTGGGGTCACAGGCGATCAGCTATACCGCAGGTGTTCCCCCGGTTGCGGCGGCCATCCTTATCGCCAAAGGGGTGTGGGATCCCAAAACCATGGTCAATGTTGAAGAGCTAGATCCTGATCCCTTTATTGAAGCTCTGGCCATCCTCGGGTTGCCGACCATTATCCAGGACGTTACAAAGGCTGGCAGGGTTGATATGGAGTTGACCCCTGGGGAATTAGCCAAAAAAATAAGTTAGAATAAGGGTGGGGGGGAGGGGATAAAATTCCGATCTCCCCCTTATATCGCCCTGTGATCCCGTCCGGTTTTTGAAAGATAGTATTCGTAGTCCCCTTCATAAACCGTCATTTTTCCCTGGTCTATTTCAAACACATGGTCCACAAGGCAGCGGAGAAAATGCCGGTCATGGCTTACCAGAACAATGGTTCCTGTAAATAGTTTCAGGGCATGGAGCAGGACCTCCCTGGACTGGATGTCCAGGTGGTTGGTCGGTTCGTCAAGGATCAAGAAATTTATGGGCTGACCCAGGATGCTTGCAAGAACCACCCGGCTTTTTTCTCCACCGGACAATTGGGCAATCTTTTTATCCACATCATCTCCGGAAAAGAGAAAGGCACCGCACAGGCTCTTGATGACCCCTATTCCTGCAAGGGGAAGGGTTTCCTGGATCGTTTCGAAAATGGTTTTTTTCGAATCCAGAAGATCCATGGAATGCTGGCTGAAATATCCTGCTTTGACACTGGCACCGATTTTTGCCATGCCGGTTGTGGGCGCTGTTTTACCCGCCAGAACCTTTAAAAACGTGGATTTGCCAGCGCCGTTGACGCCGACCACGGCAATTTTATCCTGGCGGTTAATCAGTCCTGAAATATCATTGAACACCGTTTTCGGATCCCTGTCCTGTGTTTCCCATGTTTTTGAAAGCCTGTCTAACACCACCACATCGTCGCCAGACCGGGGCGGTTCTGTAAATTCAAATTTAATGACCCGCTGCTGTTCCGGCAATTGAATCCGCTCTATTTTTTCCAGTTTTTTAATCCGGGATTGTACCTGGGCGGCATGGGATACCCGTGCCTTGAAACGGGCGATGAAGTCTTCTTCCTTGGAAAGCATTTCCTGTTGGCGTCTGTGGCTTGCCACCAGTTGTTTCAGCCGGATTTCCCGCTCTTTAATATAAAAATCATAGTTCCCGCCATAGGTGGTGGTGGTCTTGTTTGCCACCTCAACGGTTCGGGACACCACCCGGTTCATGAAATCGTGGTCATGGCAGGTCATTAAAAGGGCTCCCTTAAAATCACTGACCAGCCAGTTTTCAAGCCAGATGATGGATTCCATGTCCAGATGGTTGGTGGGCTCATCTAAAAGCAGAACATCGGGGCTGATGGTCAAAATTTTGGCAAGAGCGATCCGCATCTTCCAACCACCACTGAAGGATTCCACGGGGTGTGTGAAGTCACAAGGACCTATCCCTAAACCTGTGAGGACTGTCTGGGCACGGGTTTCAAGGTCATATCCGCCACGGTTTTCAAACTCTTCGGTAGCTTCTCCATATTTTTCGAGCAAAATTTCCATGGCTTTCTCATCCATGGGTTCTGCCATGGCAGTTTCCATCTCTTTCATCTTTTCACCCAGCAAGATCACATCGGATGCGGCAGACATGACTTCCTTTAGGGCAGATCTTCCGGACATTTCTCCCACATTCTGGGAGAAATAACCGAGTTTTATTTTTTTTGAATAGGAAATCTCTCCATCATCGGCCTCTTCTTCTCCTGTTATCAGGCGGAAGATGGTTGTTTTGCCTGTGCCATTTGCACCCACAAGTCCCATGCGTGTGCCGGGAAGAATCTGTAGACTTGCATTTGAAAAAAGAATTTGAGAACCGTGCTGTTTTGATATCTTTGTCAGATGAATCATCTTAATGCCCCAAAAAAAACTATAAATTTATCATAGTTCACGGGGTGTTTGCAAGAAAAAGAAAGTTTTCGAAAAATTGCCCGGGATCATTTACTTTTGTTGATAGCATAGTCAAGGTATGGTATTGTGTAAGGCATAAGTTCACCTTTAAAGGAGGTTTTATGCAAATATCCTTTACCTTCAAGAAGATTGATCCCTCGGACGCGTTAACATCCTATGCCCATGAAAAATTTGATAGACTTGACAAAATGCTGGATGGTCACGCCGAAGCAAATGTGTCCTTTTGCGTTGAAAAAATCCGGCACATCGTTGAAATAAATCTCAACGGTGACGGATTAAGAATTCATGGGAAAGAATCCTCTGAAAGCATGTATGCTTCTATTGATACCCTGGCAGACAAATTAAAATTACAGATTAAAAAGAACAAAGAAAAACTCAGACGGCACCTTGCCGGAGATAAACAGAGCATCAAAAATATAGGAACGGACCTTGATCTTCCAGATGGCATGTCAGAACCGCCACCTGCCGGATAAACATGGATAGGGACAGTGTGCTGCTGGAATCGCCGGCAAAAAGTGATCCCGGCAGCACACTGGATATCCTAGGGTCCCAAAAATGTTCCCAGCAGGGTGGTTGAATTCGTATTCGCAAAATTAAAATCCATGAAAATGGTTCCGCAAGGAACGATATCGCCGATATTCACTGGGGGGGAAGATGCCATGTCCATCATCGATATCCGTCATTTAACAAAGTATTATGGGAAATCCCTGGGAATAAAAGATATCAATCTTCGGGTTGAGCCCGGGGAAATTTTCGGGTTTCTGGGGCCCAATGGGGCAGGGAAGTCAACCACCATCCGTTTGATGCTCAATTTGATCCGGCCTTCCTCAGGAGAAGTGAAACTCTTTAACAAGAATGTGAGCACCCATTCTGCGCAAATATTCAACTCCATCGGCAATGTCCCTGGCGAATTAACGCTTTATGGGAATTTGTCAGGCACCTATTTCTTAAATTATATGAACCGTTTTTCCCAGGGAACGCCCAAATGGCAGGCAGAACTTGTCCAGGCTTTTGGGCTGAGTCCGCCGGATTTAAAGAAAAAGATTAAACACTACTCCCATGGGATGAAACAAAAACTTTTGATCATACAAGCCCTCCAGAATGACCCGGAACTTATTATCATGGACGAACCCTCCGGGGGGTTGGACCCGATCAATAAAAATATTTTGTATGGGTATCTGAAGCGATTCAAATCAATGGGGAAAACCATTTTTTTCTCTTCACACGACCTTACCGAGGTTGAAAAAATCTGTGATAGGGTCGGTCTAGTGAGAAAAGGAAGACTTATTGCCGAAGAATCCATATCCGACCTAAAAGAGAAGATCGTGCGCCGCATGGAAGTCACATTTGCCCGGCCAGTTCCCCAGGAGGCGTTTATTCTGGCCAACACGAAAGTTTTGGAACAAGACTCCCATCGGCTTGTCCTGAATGTCAGTGGAAATATCGATCCGCTTTTGAAGAGAATCACAACATATGAGGTGGAAAATCTGATTTTCCCCGAATCCTCCCTTGAAGAGACGTTCATGACCTTTTATCAAAAAGATTAAACAAAAAGGGGAATCATGTCCCGTTATCTGTCTCATTATCTGTCCCATTTGAAAAAAATATTTCAGGACCAAATAATAAATCTTATCATCCTGGTTGTTTTCTGTTTTCTTTTTGAATGGGCCTTTGCCTGGGTGTTTTTTGAATCGGAAATTAAAAAACATCTGATAGCTTTGATCAGAATGCTTCCTCCGGGGGTGACCGCATTTATGGGTATCCAGGGAGGGCTCTCACAATTTGCCCTGCAAATGTTAGCCTTTGGATATGTGCACCCCCTCATTATGATCAGTCTGTCTTTTTTTCAGATCAGCATCCCCGCCCGGTATATTGCGGGCGAGATCGAATTAAAAACCTTTGATATTTTGTTAACCAAGCCTATCAAAAGGGTAACAATTGTCTTGAGCATCATTGGTTTTCTGACGATTGCCCTGGCCCTGCAATTTACAGCCATGCTCATGGGAACACTCGCCGGGGACGTTTGCTTTGATTTAAAGGTGGATCTGGCAGATTACGCAAGGGTGGCAATGGTCGGCTTTGTTTTCTTTTTGAGTATGGGGGCTGTGGCAACTGCCATCGCAACATTCCAGGCTGAAAAAGGGAAAACTCTGAGCAAGGTTATTGGACTGTTCGTTTTTCTGTATTTTTTTGAGACGATTATTAAATTAAGCAAATCTCTGCAGAGTCTTAGCTCCTACAGCTATTTTCAATTATATCAGCCAGGCAAACTGATTCTGGGCGAAGCTGCCACGGGGATCTGCATTCTGATATCTCTTGGCATCGCCATTGGGTTTTTTGGGATATCCGTCATACAATTTAACCGCCGGGATTTGTAAGCGGTCCATTCTGTTAGATCTTGTATCTTTTCCAAACGGGTATCTGGCAAACGGGTATCTGTGATGTGATTTTCCCGTGATTTATGGTTTCCTAAGGGTAGCAATCCAGAACCAGGCAAGAGCTAAGAGCTGGCAGCCAAGGATCGCCATGAATCCAGCTTGGTATCCGGCAGGATCATAATTTCCGGTGGCCGTGATCTCCCAGCAATCGATGATGGCACCAATAGCCCATTGAACACAGAATGCCGCCACAAACACCATCATGTTAATACTGGTGGTCACCCGGCCGGAAAGGCTTTTGGGAAATCCCAGGGTCAGGGCGGTATAGGACAGGATGCCCGAGGTGCCGAAAAACCCGAAAAGAATGAGCAGCATGGGGGCTGGCAAGGGGACGGCAAAGGTGATCATGGCCTGGACCCCTATAAAAAAGCTCATGCCGGTGACGGCTGTAGAGAGTACGCTTATCCCTTTTCGAGCCAGTTTTTCCGCCAGAAATCCAAGAGTGATAAATCCTGCGATCATTGCCAGGGCAGACCAGGATAAAATGGTGGCGATCTGGGCTTGGGGGACATTGGCCACATCCCTGAGCCAGGGGCCGGCCCACAGGCCCTGGGTGGCAATAAAGCCTGCCTGGGACAGGGTGGTCAAAGGGGCGATGCGCCAGAACGCGGGAGTTTTAAAAATCTGGACCATTCCTGTGATCTGGAAGGTGATTTTTTCAGGGTTTGTTTTTTCCTCCTGTTCCGGGACCATCAGAAAGACGGCTAGGGCAATGGCAAAGGACAAAAGGGCCAGTCCCCAGAAAAGCCCCCGCCAGTCTGTAAAGTGCAGGGCCCAGGCAACGGGAGTTGTGGCGGCAAGGGCCCCAAGCCCACCGGCAGCCATCTGGAATCCGTTGATCCGGGATAATATGCTCCCGGGAAACCAGATCACATAGGATTTAAAGGCTGCCATGAGACAGGCCGAAACCCCGAATCCGATAAAGGCCCGGCCGATGATCACCCCGGTCAGGGTATGGGAAACGGCAAAAATTATGGCGCCAGCTCCGGCAAACAAAAGGAGAAACGATTCCACAAGCCTGGGGCCAAACCTGTCCAAAAGCAACCCCAGTGGCAGTTGGGAAGAGGCAAAGGCAATAAAATAGGTAGAGGTCAAAAGTCCCAGTTGCGAAGGGTCAATGTTAAGATCTGCCACAAGGTCCGGTGCAATCACGGCATTGACCACCCGGAAGAGGTAGGAGAGAAAATATCCCAGGGCAAAGGGAATAAAAATCTTGAAGGTTGAAGCAACTGGGGGCCGATCAGGGTCCGATAGGAGGGGGGAATGTTTCATCTCCATATTTAATCGGGAATTTGTTCATGATTGAATCTTAATTTGCCCGCCTCTGAAAAGATTCGTACCAGATTAATATGCTGATCATCATCACCCCAATTTTCATAATACAAGAACATGTTGTCATCGTTGGGATGGTTGCAAGAGGACAGGCTCCCGCACATGAACTGGGTAAAGGAAGACGTATGATATAGGTCTGTGGTCCGCATCAATTCCAGTTCATGGGTATGACCGCAAAAGACATTTTGGATGTTATGCTTGTGTACAAAATCAATCAGAAGAGAGGAATTTCTCAAGGGGCACTCGTCCGTACCCAAAACAGAATAGTGGGTGAGCAATAAAGGCAGGTCATGTTCTGTCTGATCAATTTTTGCTGAAACTGCTTTCAGAACCTCTTGTTCAACATAGCCTTCATCATTGTAAAGCTCATTGGAATCGATGCTGATAATTAATATTTTTTTCCCATTGATTAAAATGGATTTAATAAAATTGATATCGGTAAAATTGTCCCGGACCTTGGTGATTTCCCGGTTTAAAAAGAGGTTTTTCTTGGTGGTTTTCACCATTTCAGGGATGTAGATAACTTCCGGGTTGTAAATATATTTCCGGAACAGTTCGTGGGAGCGCATATTTCTTTTGTCATGGTTCCCGATGATGGAGATGACATGTTTGCACTTAATGGCTTTTAAAAAGCGGCCCGCCTTGGCATACTCATCTTCCAGACCATCAGTTGTGCTGTCTCCGGTATTGATAACAATATCGGCGTTAAATGAATTGATTTTCTTGAGCAGGACTTTATCATCGCCCTCCCAATGACGGGGGCCGAAATGTAAGTCTGAAATATGCAAGATATTCATGGGGGGACTCCTTGTTAATCTCAACGATGATATCAATGTATAGCAAAACTCTGTTCTTTTGAGCCCATGTTGTCAAGGTTAAACATGGGGGTCCTATCAAGACCTTTCCCAGACATTCTTTGACAAAAGGGACACTCCTCTCTATTATTGGCCATGATACAAAATAGCTTCTTAGATATTTTTAATGATATTCTAGGGTCGGTTCGTGAGCCCCTGGTGGTACTTGATGCCGATTTAAAGGTCGTAAAAGCCAATCATTCTTTTTACAAAACCTTCAATGTCACACTAGAGGAAACCGAAGGAATACTAATTTACCATCTTGGAAACCGGCAATGGGATATTCCTAAACTTCGGGAATTGCTTGAAGACATTCTTCCTCTAAATGTCATATTTCATGATTTTGAAGTGGAGCATACCTTTGAAACCATCGGACCCAAAATAATGCATCTGAACGCCAGACAAATTTTCGGGGAGGAAAATCATGCACAATTGGTTTTGCTGGCCATTGAGGATGTGACGGAACGTGAATTTTACAAAAGAAATCTTGAGGAAATTGTTGAAAAACGAACGGCCCAACTTATCCTGGCAAGACAAGAGGCGGAAAAAAGAAAGCAAACAGCGGAAACATCCCTTTCCAAAATAAAAAAATTAAAAGCGCAACTGGTCGCGGAAAGGGCATATCTTAAAGAAGAAATTGAACTGGAACATAACCATGAGAAGATCATCGGTCAAAGTGACGCCCTGGAATATGTGCTTTATAAGGTTGAACAAATTGCTGGCAGTAATACCACTGTTTTGGTTCTTGGGGAGACCGGAACCGGGAAGGAACTGATTGCCCGGGCCATACACGGGTATAGTAAACGCAAAAACCGGACACTGGTAAAGGTAAATTGTGCGGCATTGCCGCCAAACCTGATCGAAAGCGAATTATTCGGCCATGAGAAAGGGGCATTCACCGGTTCCAATTCCAAACACCTGGGGCGATTTGAGGTTGCCAACGGTGCCACCCTTTTTTTAGATGAAATCGGAGAACTTCCTCTGGAGTTGCAATCCAAGCTGCTCCGGGTGCTCCAGGATGGAGAATTTGAGCGCTTGGGCAGTTCCCGCACCATCAAAGTGGATACACGGATTATTGCTGCCACTAACCGCAATCTGGAAGAAGAAGTTCGCAAGGGGCGTTTCCGTGACGATCTCTGGTACCGCTTAAATGTTTTCCCCATTACCATGCCCCCCCTCCGGGATCGGATAGAAGATATCCCCGCGCTTGTGGAGTTTTATATCAAAAAAATATCCAAGCGGTTGGGCAAGCGTATTGACATCGTTTCCACCGGGGTCATGAATTGTTTACAAAACTATCACTGGCCGGG
>JAFLJU010000439.1 GCA_022712835.1 Desulfobacteraceae bacterium | reverse complement strand
AAAAAAAAAGAATCACAATGTTTTTGAGGTGTGGGGAACCCATTGGGATTTTTTTGTTTTGATAACCGATGGGATAAGCCCCAGGGTGACGATCAGGACAAACACCATAATGGAAGAAAATAAAATCAAGGTGTCATAGTTGCTCAGGGTCAGGCCGTTCAGGTTCCATGTTTTGCTGAGTATGCCAAAAGCGATGAGCTTGCCGCTGATAACTCCGGAGATGGCAGCTCCCCCCCATTGGAGGGACATGCATAGGGAAATGGTCACTGACTTGTTTTTGGTGGGTGTAAGTGCCATCATTTCAGAGGTCAGGGCAATGGAGGATGCGGCCTGGATCAATCCCAGCCCGCAGGTTAAAAAACTGAAATAGGATACCTGGGGAAATGGGATCAGGTCTCTTAATATCACCAGGAATAAAAATAAAAAATATGAAAAATGAACCCCCAGGAAGACCATTTTGGATCCGAATTTATCCACCATTTTTCCGCCGGTATAAAAACCAACCATTGCGCCCAAAAAAAGCATGGTCCCCATGTGAACGATGGTATCATCGGTAAAATACAGTACATTTTTTTCAAGCAGTCCCAGGGTGACAGGCCAGGCACCTGTGGCAAGCATCAATAAAAAGGCATAGGCGCAAAAGGGCATATATCCGGGAATTTCTGGTATGCCAATGGCGATTTTCCACAATGATTTTTCTTTGTAATCACCGGTCTCAATTTCCGGAATTCTTAAATACAGAAACATCTGGAGAAACAAAAGGGAGGTAAAGAAAGCAAGTATCAGTTGATAGGTCCCAATGGATGCATTTCTTTCCAGGATAAAGGTAAGGAGAACAGAACAGCCAATGGCAAAGATTTGCCAGGAAACCCGCAGATTTCCAAAAAAGGATCCCCGGATCTCTTCTTTGATTAAGGGACTTAAAAGGGCAAACCATCCGGATAATAGTGCAGATATGCCAATGCTGAACAGGACAATACCACCGACAATAAATTTAATTGCAATCTCTGGGTCATGGAAACCGGCCTGTATAATGAAAAAAAAACCAAAAATTGTGAAAATAATACCCGAGGCTCCGATTTTTTTCTTACCATAGTTATCTGCAAAATAGGCGAAAGGAATGGATAAAAAGAACATGAGAACCGAGGGCAGAGATAACAAAATTAATACATCAGAGCTTTTTAACCCCAGTTTTAAAAGATAGGCCAGTAAAAACCCATTCTTGAAAAAGAGCTGGGGCATAATGCTTGCGCAAACGGCAAAGATAATGGTCACTATGATTTTATTTTTCGGCTGCAGCTTTTTTATCCTCTAAAATTTCCCACCTTGAGTACAATTCCTGGACCTTTAATTCCGATTTTTCAAGTTGTAAGCAGATGTCTGTCATCAGTACAGAATCGCTGATCACCGCAGGTTCTTGGATTTTTTCGGTCAGTTTCGCAACCTGTGCTTCAGCCTCAAGGATATTGTGTTCAATGTGCTCAAGCTCATACTTGTCTTTATATGAAAAACTATTCCCCTTGGATACTTTTTTAGGCGCATTTTTCTTTTTGCTGGGTGTTTTAACTGTTTCTTTGGCAGCATTCCGGCTGGTGAGAATCTGGTTGAAATCTTTGTAAAACTGGGCCCCTTTATCGGGATCCAGGTAGAGGATTTTGTGGCAGACCCTATCCATGAGATACCGATCATGGGAGACAATGATGACAGCACCGGCAAACTCCTTGATACTTTGTTCCAGTACTTCCAGAGAAAGAATATCCAAATCGTTGGTGGGTTCATCCAGCAAGAGAATATCACAGGGTTCGAGCATGAGATTGGCAAGGATGATCCTGGCCTTTTCACCACCGGACAATCGTTTGATCGGCATATCCAACTGGTCAGGCATGAACAAAAACCGTTTTGCCCAGGTGACCACATGAACACTGCGATCTTTATAGTTTACTGAATCTCCGCCACCAGGATTCAATGCTTCTCTCAGGGGAATCTCAGGATTCAATTGGGTCCGTTTCTGATCAAATATGGCAATCCGTAAGTTTTCCGCCCACTTAATGGTTCCCTCATCCGGCTCAATGTTTTTTTTGAGGATGGACAGCAGGGTTGATTTCCCGCTACCGTTTTCTCCCACCACCCCCAGGCAGAACCCAGGACCCAGTTCAAAGGTGAGGTTGGAAAATAATGTTTTGCCCTCAAATCCTTTTTCTAATTTATATGCCTGGAGCAATTTACGGGTTTGACGGCCTGTGGCGGAAAAATCAATGCCTATTTTGGTGGCTATTTTGTTCCGGCTCTTGAGTGCAAAAAGTTCTGTTCGAAGTGTTTCAGCCTGGTCAATTCGGTATTTAGCTTTGGTGCTGCGGGCTTTGGCACCCTGGCGTAACCATTCGTCTTCCCGCCTCATTTTGCTGGCCATGGAGGATTGTTTTTTTTGCTGGGCTTCCAGAAACTTTTCCCGTTCCCGTTCAAATTTAATATATTGGCCCTGGATTTTAAAATAGCCCTGGACATAATATTTTCCAATTTCCATGATGTTGGCGCAGACATTTTCAAGGAAGGTCCGGTCATGGCTGACAACAATAAAGGAAAATGATGCAGTCTGAAGCATTTTCTCCAACCAGAGAATCCCGGAAATGTCCAGATGATTGGTGGGTTCGTCCAGCAGGAGAAGATCCGGCTTCATGCAAAGGGCACGACTTATGGCCAGTCGCTTTGTCCAACCGCCGGACAAATTTTTAGCAAGGATCGTTGGATCGGCAAACTTGCCCTTGCCCAGGGTCTGATTTACCCTTTTGTGCCGTTCCTTTTCGTCAATGGGCGCATCTTCCAGGCAATCGTATAATATGGTTTCAATGGATTTTTCCGGATCGAAGGTATCTTGCTGGGCAAGGTAAACAAAATGAGCTCTTTGCCCCCCGATAATTTCTCCTTCATCGGGAGCCGTTATCCCCTGGATGATCTTTAGCAGAGTGGATTTCCCGCTGCCGTTCATGCCGATGAGACCCAATTGTTCCTTTGCCTTAAAGTCAAGGGAGAGATCGCTAAAAAGGGTGTCATCTCCATAGGCTTTTGATACGTGGTTTAAACTGAACAAAACTGACATAATTTATCTTTTTTTTAAGGTTAAATTTTTAAGGTTAGATTTCTAAGGTTAGGGATTGTTCCGGATCAGCTTGAACACCCGTATCATTTTGATTAAAAAAACAATTGCAAGGGTGAGGCTGATGAGTATGATGAAGCTTGCCGCAAAAAAGGTCATGATAAAATAGTGGGGATTTTCAAGGGCGTAGGCAGCCCCCATAAGGTCCACGCCAAAGATCAGGAAAAAAATTGATGCCAGCATCATCAGTATCTGAAGGATCCACCAGGTATATTTCATTTGTGCTTTTTTGGGCTCCCTGCCATAAATATTGGGGTAACAAAATCCCATGAAGTTTATAGGGTTTAGTAAAAAAAATCAATTCAATTCAAAATCTATATCATTTCTATATTGATTAATTGCAGGCCTTTCCTATATTAATATCTGAGAGCATCCGCAATGAACAGATGCTTTTGCCTCAAACTAAACTTTAAGGATATTTAATGAAACATTATCGAGAGGAATTGTGGTTTCAGATAGATTCCAGAAGAGCCTATATCAATATTACCCGGGATGTGGAAAAATGCCTTGAGAAAAGCCATATCCAAAATGGTCTTCTGTTATGCAATGCCATGCACATAACCGCTTCCGTATTTATCAATGACGATGAGGCAGGGCTCCACCATGACTATGATCTCTGGCTGGAAAAATTAGCCCCCCATATGCCGGTTGAACAATACCGGCACAATGTGGGGGAAGACAATGCAGATGCTCATATGAAGCGCCAGATCATGGGGCGTGAAGTGACGGTGGCAGTCACAGACGGGCAATTGGATTTTGGCACCTGGGAGCAGATTTTCTATGGAGAGTTTGATGGAAGAAGAAAAAAACGGGTTTTGGTTAAGATTATTGGGGACTAGGGGGATTTATGAAGCTGTTGCTGGTTGAAGATGACGAAAAAATCGCCCGGTTTGTTGAAACGGGTCTGAAATCTTCAGGGTTTGCCGTGGATATTGCCGATACCGGCAGGAAAGGGTTTGATATGGCCTTTGATGCGCCCTATGACACCCTGATCATCGATATCATGCTGCCGGAGCTGGACGGATTTTCCCTAATTCGTAAATTGAGGGAACACAAAAACAATACCCCCATTATTGTGCTGAGTGCCCGGGGTCGTGTGGATGACAGGATAAAAGGGCTGGAGGCCGGTGCCGATGATTATCTGACCAAACCCTTTTCCTTTTCAGAACTTCTGGCAAGGGTCCAGGCGCTTATCCGCCGAGCCGGCAATGTCACTGACCCCACCTGTCTTTCCCATGGGGATCTGTCCGTGGATCTTGTTAAACGACAGGTAAAAAGAGGGGATGAAATAATTGAGCTGCAACCCCTTGAGTTTTCCTTACTGGAATATTTATTGCGGAATAAGGAGCGGGTGGTCTCAAAAACCATGATCATGGAGCATGTATGGAACTATAATTTTGACCCCATGACCAATGTGGTGGAAGCAAGGATTTGCAGGCTCCGGGATAAAATTGACAAAGACCAACCCACAAAATTGATCCACACGGTGCGGGGTGCCGGGTATGTCGTTAAAATAGAGGATTCTTGAAAGAATATGCCTGAAAAAAAAACACCTAAAAAAAAAATATTTGGAAAAAAGATATTTGGGAAAAAAATGCCTGACCTGTTCAAGACCATCGCCTTTCGTTTGACCCTCTGGTACGCGGGGATTTTTTCCATTTCTTCTTGTGTGGCCTTTGCCCTGTTTTATTTTCTGGCAACCCAGACCCTCCAGGAACAGACAGACCGGGATTTGCTTGAAAAAGCGAGGTATTTTTCCACGGTCATTCAAGGCAACGGGCTTATGGGGGCCAGTAAACTGGCGGTAATTGAAGCCCAGGCAGCCGGAGAAAAAAAGATTTTTTTCAGGCTGCTCTACCCAAGCGGTGAAGTTTTTGCCTCATCACACATGTCCTATTGGAAGGATATCCGCATTGAGAAGACAGCCATTAACACTCTGTTACAAACAAAAGGCCATATATTTACAACCTGGTTAAAAAAGCCCGATGATCAGAAAGTTCGGGTATTGTATAGTTTTGTCGCGGTTAATGTTATCTTGCAGACCGGAATTGCCATGGATTTTGAGTCAAAATTCATATCAGCCTTTAAAACGGTTTTTCTGGTCGCCATGGGTTTTATTATTATTTTTTCTGCCGTTTCCGGGCTCTTTCTTGCCAGAAAGGCCCTAACAGGAGTGAAAGCCATTACCCGAACAGCAAACAGTATCACCGGCACTAACCTGGAAAAAAGGGTTCCTGAAACCGGCAATCAAGATGAGCTGGATCTCTTAGCTGGAACCTTTAACCGGATGCTGGACCGGATTGAAGCGCTGGTCAAAGGTATCAGGGAAATGAGTGATAACATTGCCCATGACCTGAAAAGCCCTCTGACAAGGATCCGGGGATTTGCCGAAATTGCTCTGGTGAACACCGATGATCTGGACCATTACAGAGGTATGGCCGCTAACACCATTGAAGAATCGGATCGGCTCCTGGATATGATTAATACCATGTTGGTGATTTCCAAGGCCGAAGCTGGAGAGGGCGAGTTCCTTTATAAATCCGTGGATCTGTCGGCCCTGGTTCGAAACGCCTGTGATCTGTTTGTGCCGGTGGCAGAAGACAAGGGCATTGAGTTTACCTATGAAGTGGCAGAACAAATTCAAATTGAAGCCGATGACAGAATGCTCCAGCGGGCATTTTCCAATCTTTTGGACAATGCATTGAAATATACACAGGAAAAGGGAAGGGTCCATGTGGACCTTCAAAGAGATTCCCATGAATTTATAAAAATTCGGGTGACCGATACCGGTCCGGGTATAGAGTCTGTCTATTTAGAAAAAATATTTGAACGGTTTTTCCGGGCAGAGTCCTCCAGGACGACTCCCGGAACAGGTTTGGGCTTAAGTTTTGCCCGTACCGTTGCCAAACAGCACAAGGGTGATCTGATTGTTGCAAGTAAACTGGGCAAGGGGAGTGTCTTTTCAATGAGATTACCATATCGTAACTTTCAGATCATTTAAAAGTCATGTTTCTGTATTACTATGGTGTCAGTGTTTTATGTTTGTATGAATTTATATCAAAGAGGAGAACAGCCATGAGGTATATGAAACAAATTTTACTGGTAATTGTAATTGCAGGGTTCTTTTCCCTGCCGGTCGCAGCCGAGCAAATAACCCAGATGGTTCCGGCCAGTTTTTCAAATCTTGCAGAACATGCAAAAACAGGGGTGGTCAATATCCAGACGGTTAAAACCATAAAGGGCGGGGGCCGGGTATTTCAACATTTTTTTGGTTCCCCCTTTGGTGGGAATAAGAATGGCATGGAGCGGTTTTTTTCCCCCTTACCAAACCAGAGCCCCGGGTCTCGTAAGGAAAAAAGCCTGGGGTCGGGATTTATCATCAGCCAGGACGGATTTATTGTCACCAACAACCATGTGATCAAGGACGCAGACCAGATCAAGGTGATTCTCCATGATGACAAGGAGTATGATGCTCAGATTATCGGGACCGACCCCATGACCGATCTGGCCCTGATAAAAATTGACGTCAAAAATCTTTCGCCCTTAAAATTCGGTAGTTCCTCCGATGCCAAGGTGGGCTCCTGGGTGGTTGCCATCGGCAGCCCCTTTGGTCTTGAACAAACCGTGACCGCAGGGATCATCAGTGCAAAGGGACGAATTATCGGGTCCGGGCCCTATGATGATTTCATCCAGACAGATGCCTCCATTAATCCCGGGAACAGCGGCGGCCCTTTGCTGAACCTCAAAGGGGAAGTGATCGGTATCAACACCGCCATTATACGTTCCGGCCAGGGAATCGGATTTGCCATCCCGTCTGATCTTGCCACGGGTATTATTGACCAGCTCACCCAGTCCAAACAGGTCTCCAGGGGGTGGATGGGAGTTGCTATCCAGGATGTGACCCAGGAACTGGCAGAATATTATGGCATTAAAGAAACAAAAGGGGTGTATGTCGCCAAGGTTTATGAAGATAACCCCGCCCACAAGGCCGGGGTTCAAACAGGGGATGTCATTACAACGATTAACGGCAGAAAAATTGATACCTCAAGAGATTTGACGGTCACCATTGCCAACCTGAAAGTGGATCAAAAAATAAAGGTCAAAGTCATCCGCAAGGGAAAAGAAAAAATGATTAACGTGACCCTTGGGAAAAGGCCGGACCAGGAGTCCCAAATCCTTGCCACAAAGGATGGTTATGATACCTTCGGATTTATGTTAAAACAGGTGGACGACGCCATTGCTCAAAAGCTTGGGTATCCGGCAGGAATTAAAGGGTTGATTGTAACCCAGCTTAAAGCGGATAGCCCGGCAGCTGCGTCCGGTGTTCGTATCGGAGATCTGCTGATTGAATTCAACCACCAAAAATTAGAAACGGTGGGCCAGTATCAGGCATATATAGAAAAACTTAAAAAAGACCATCTTGCTCAGCTCCTGTTTCGTAGGGGCAACAGCCATGTGTTTGTGGTCCGGTTTGGAAAATAAGTTATAAAATTTTCGGTCTTAAAAATTGATTGCCAGGGGCAGGGGGTGGCAATAGCCACCCTCTGCCTTTTTGTTAAATTATATTGTTAAGAAACCAAAATGCAAATCACCGCAATCCAGGTATTTATAAGCTAAATGTCACGCATAAATCAAAGTCATGATGTATGCCTGCCAGGAGCCCAGACGGGATGCATACATATCATCCCATGCATGTTTGAGTTTTTCAAAATGATTTTACAACACGACATTGAATGAGTATTTATAGTATAAGTGATCCAGAATTCATTATTTTAAAATACAAGGAAAAGAATGAAATTTTATTCAATATTTGTTGCGTTGTTAATTTTATTATCACCTGGTGTTTATGGTAATAATTTCAAGCTCATTTGCGGTGCAGTTGCCCAGGCAAGTGAAGTAACTGAACAAAAAGTTGCTGAACTCTACGTGGCAACATTCAACAGAGCCCCGGATAAGCCAGGGCTTGACTTTTGGGTCAATGATTCCGGATTCACAATCGAGCAGATTGCAACAAGTTTCTTTGATCAGACCGAAACCCAAGATCTCTATCCTCCCGGAACTACGGAGACTGAGTTTGTCACGTCCGTCTATGATAATCTTTTTAATAGACTTCCAGATGCGGCAGGGCTTGATTACTGGGTTGATGCTCTCGGAAGCTATGCTGTGACAAGGCCTATCATGATCGAAGCCGTGAAAAACGGGGCCCAGGCAACCGATGCAAAAATTGTTGCCAACAAGGCTGAGGTCGGACTATATTATGCCAACAAAGATCTGCAAGAGTATTTCTTGCTTTCGAATGTAACAGAAGATCTATCAACTGTTGAAATAGCTAAATCTAATATAGATGAGAACTTGGTAGCAGAAACCTGTGACGTAAAGTATATCCCAAGTATTGAGAGGGGTAACTTCGATGATTTTAAGAGATCCGCAAATATTAAATCTTATGGTTACCTTATCGAAAATGATTTCACGGATTGTGCTCCAGTGAGTTTAGTGGAGAGTTTTGATGTGAGACCGGGTGATTGTTCAACTGATGGAAAATATGATGACTGTGCAGAGGATAGTGAACGTAGCGAATTGGCTGAAATTTATAAATCTACATTTTCAGGTGATGAATATTACTATGGATGGTCAATATACTTTCCTGATGATTATGTTAATGTCTATCCAACTAAAGTAGCACTGGGACAATTTCATCAAAAAGGTGCCCATGTTATTTGGATGTTTCAAAATTATAATGGTGGCTATCATCTTGATAATCAAGTTGCAGGGCATAGTTCCACGGATGACTATATTGAATTGATCAAAGAAAATGAATTGAGGGGGAAATGGCACAAAATTGAAGTTCATGTTCGGTGGTCAACAGATCAATCTGGCTTTTTTCGAGTTTCTGTCAATGATAAAAAAATATCCGATTACTCAGGCCCTACTATGACTGCAAATGCCGTTTATTTTAAATATGGGCTTTATCGCTCATTTGTGCTTCGGTATCTGGAGAAAAATAATGTTGATGAAGTACCTGCACAAAAGGTTTTCTTTTCAAATGTTAAAAGGGGTAATAGTCGTGAAGAATTAGTTCCATAATATTAAAGCTTTCTAATGATGGGAATCTTCTAAAACCTAACTTTTGTGCATTATCGATGAAATAAATATTTATATGCTTTCCATTAAAAAACATTCGCTGTAGTTTCAATAGGATTGTATATAATTACCGGTTGGGGACCGCACTGACTCCAAAATTGTAACTGAATTTTCTAAGAGGTAAGGAGTCATGAACCTGTTCTATCTCACTGGCTTAAATCACACTCCCCCCTGAAATAGGACCATATATCACACTTCATGCCTGTTTCCTTATTTACACAAAAATATCCTATGGAAACACCATTCTCTTCGATTGGTTTGAGGGCATAACCGTCCTTTATGCATTTCATCGCCGCCGGGTTTGCCAGTCCCTTTGCAGGAATGGTCTGGCTATCTGCTAAAAAATTGTTTTCCCCCTGAGAACAGGCAACACCAATTAAAAACAGAAAAGATACTCCTGTAATTAATTTACTTTTCATGGACTGGCACTCCATTGGGCATGGGAATTCTTTCGGATGAAGGAAATATAAGCCCTGTACCTGAAGATATCTGTTTTGTCTGGAAATTACTTCTGGAGTTTTCCATGTTTTTGACAGAATCCTCATCCAGCATCTGCATCTTGATTTCTCCAGATGTTTTTTTGGTGATCATAACCTTTTTCATTACAATATCTTTAGGTGGAAGCCTTTTTCCGTTATATGCTTTGCCTAAAAGTTCAGTGCCGGAAACCGGCTGTTTATCTACCGAAGAAGACTTTAAGGCAGTCCCATAATAGCTTGAAACAATAACTAATCCCCAGCTGTAGGATCCATTGTTCAACTCATTACTTTCATCAACCGAATTTAAATCATCCACCCATAGAGCCATATAATAAACACCAGAGGGGACATTGTTCTGATCATGATCCCTATACAGGTTAAAATATGCGGTATTTAAACTGTTTCGGTAAATCGTGGAGCCAGGATTTAAATAAAATGCAGCCTGCTCATAAAATAGAAATATTTCATTCCCATTCCCCAACGTCTGATCCATGTCCAGGATCAGGTTGATATACCAATCAACTGAATTTATAGCGGAAACACCACTGTTCTCAACCTCATAAGTCAGGGTGCCATTTCCATATCCATCCCAGTCCGCATACCAGGAATTAACGCTGAGATCAGGCATGGAATTTTCAATTGTGATTGTACTATCGCCTAGGGATATATTATCATTTTCATTGGATTCTGTCATCTCCCCCAGATCATCCACCCAAAGCGCCATATAATATACTCCAGACTCAATTTGATCGGGAAAGTTAAATGACATAGCATTGGAAGAGTCCCTGTATACCGAGTTACCAGGAGGCAAATTAAAAGGGATCATCTCATACACCACATAGTAATCACTGTTGGTGATATTGTTGTTTCTGGAGAGCATCAGGTTTATGTCCGCACCCAAAGGAGCAGTACCTGATCCGTTGTTTATAACTTCATACGTCAATGTCCCTGTTCCACGGGGCCTGGGATCATAGCTGGCATTCCAGGAAGAGACTGTCATGTTTGGAAGAATGTTGTAATCAGGTTCAGGTTCTGTCTGTTCTTCATCTTCTGGGATTGACCCGTTTTCGGCATCTTCAAGAACATAAGCCTCACTCATAATACCCTGGGAGGCAAAAGAATAAGGTAACCAAAAATATCCATCATCCCCCCAGTTGGGGCTCCAGGAGTTGATGATTTTAAAAGCACCACCGAACTTGTTATCATCATATCCAACAATTGTGACTGCATGCCCACCAAGATTATTTCCATCGGCAGTGTTGTACACAGAATTACTGCCAAAAAGGTTATAGAAAGATTGATAAATCGAAATACCGCACACCACAGGTTTTCTGTTCACCAGTGCTGCCTTTATCTGCGACGTGTCATTGACCCTGTACCAGTTTACAGCCCTGTATAATGCAGCTTCGGACAAAGCACTTGAAGAGGGTTGGGTCAGATAGTCCCTGTCAGAATAAGGCATGGTGTCAAGGGTTGAAACCCCTTTTTGAACGGCCAGTTTTAAGGCATCAGAGATATAGGCGCCTTGATCATTATTGCCATTAATTTGATTGTAGATAAATGCCGGGCTGAACAGATGGGAAGAGGTATTCAATGACCAGCCGATCTCAATTTTTTCCTGGTAGGTTTTTAGCGCATAAGCAGTGGCCCATCCCACACAACTGCCCTGCTGGCCCTGGTCCCCGGGGGTTGGGAAATTAAAACTCAGATCAATGGATATGGGCTGCGACGGTGTGGAATTACCCCCAAGAAGATCACTGTTGTACGTGCTGAGGTTGTAGCTTGCATACTCTTCAGGATCCACGTCCTCTTTGCCAGTGTTTTTCTCATCTTCCGAAAGGTAGGTCACCTGTACTGTAATCGTTGCAGAATCACTAAAAAGCTTGCTGTCAGAAACATGGTAAGACAAGGTAAAGGAATCATTTCCACTGGGTTCGTTGGTAATGTAAAGCATTCCGGTTGCCGAATTGACGTAGGCAAATGAATAACCGACTCCACTGGCACTTGAAATTAACTCATATGTGATGGTATCACCATCCGGGTCATAACCGATGAGCTGCTGTTCAAAATAGGGAACAGATGAATCAACATTCAGTGAAATGGGGCTGGAAATCGGTTTGGAGTTTGCACCGACCATACCATCTATACTGCCTTTTGCAGTTGCAATTGTGGCTACATCATCTGTGACACCGGCAAGAGAAAAATTACCACCTTCAAGACCTAAAGAAGCATAATACAATCCGACCTCAGTCTTGTTGGCAAGGATTTGTGCATCGGTTCCCTGGGCACCGTTTTTTACGGCTTCGATCATGACAGGTCTTGTCACGGTACCGCTTTCAAGGGCAGTAACCCAGTAATCAAGCCCTGCTGCGTCTGATGCACGGTTGAAAAGATTTGAATAAATTGATGTGACAAAGTTAGTATGAGTATTGTCAGCAGGATAAAGCGTCTGGGTTTCGGTCTGATCAAAGAAACTTTCCGCAACCTGCTCGATTGTGAATCCGGAATCATTAACCCAGAAGTCAAGCCCTGGCTTATCCGGTGCTCTGTTGAATGTTGCCACGTAAAGTTCGGCTACCTGTTGTTCTGTTACTTCACTTGCCTGAGCAACTGCACCGCCAATGAGCTTGAAATTATTGCCATAAACACCAAGTGATAACAAAACTAAAAGAGCAACGAATATTGAGTGAAATTTCATTCTTTCCCTTTTATTTTAAAATAGTTAATCCTGGATCAATTATACGTACGACTATAAGTTCATGCCATATTTCATAATGCTATCTTGAAACTTGATAATAATCTCGTCTATAAGTTTATTCAGTACGAATTTTGTTTCTAACCAATCCATCGTAGAAATTTTCCGTTGACATAGCTGGTCAAAGTGTAACTTGATTGCACGTGAACATGCTGCTGCT
>JAFLJU010000353.1 GCA_022712835.1 Desulfobacteraceae bacterium | reverse complement strand
TGGTGAGTGATGATCCCGACCATATTCTGGCGGACCCTGATATTGATATTGTTCTGGAGCTGATCGGCGGTCTTTCCACTGCTGAAACCATCATTTTGAAATCATTGAAACAGGGAAAATCCGTTGTCACGGCCAACAAGGCGTTGCTGGCGGAGCGGGGGGGCGTTATTTTTCCAGCTGCCCATGATGCCAGGGGGTGTTTTGGATTTGAAACCAGCGTTGGCACCTCGGTTCCCATCATCAGAACCCTGAGGGAAGGGTTTGCCGGGGATGAAATTTTAAAGATTTCCGGTATTCTCAACGGGACCAGCAATTACATTCTTTCCTGCATGTCCCAGGAGGGGATGGAGTTTGACGATGCCTTGAAAAAAACCCAGGAAAAAGGGTTGGCAGAAACCGATCCCACTTTGGACATCCAGGGGATTGATTGCGCCCATAAATTGATCATTCTGATGAATATTGCCTTTAATGCGGTGTTTGATTTTTCCCAGCTTTATATTGAAGGTATTACCAAGATCACGGCCACCGATATTGCCTATACACGGCAGCTGGGATACACTATCAAGCATATCGGCAAGGCCCAAACAACAGAGGCTGGAATGGAAGCCCATGTTCATCCGGTACTGGTCCCTGAAGACCATATTCTGTCCTCTGTAAATGATGCCTTTAATTCCATTTTTGTTGAAGGGGAATTTATGGGGCCTTCCAATGTATACGGGCTGGGTGCCGGTCCCGGCCCTTCGGCGGTTGGGGTTGTGGGGGACATTATTGAAGCCTGCCGGTATCGACTGACGGGCCAGCAGCGTCCCTTGTCTCCTTTTTCTGTTTCCCTGGATAAGTGGTCCCCCATGGATATCCTTCCCATGGCAGCGATTCGATGTGAATACTATCTCAGGTTTCCTGTTTGTGACCGCCTGGGGGTTCTGGCGTCTATCTCAAAGGTGCTCATGGAACACCGTATCAGCGTCCGGTCGGTGATTCAAAAAGGTGAGCCGGTGGAAGGGGAGTGTCCCGTGGATATTGTCATTATCACCCATAAAGCCCTTGAAGCAGATATTCAACGGGCATTGGATAAAATCAGGGGGCAGGATTTTATCTCCGGGAAAATCCAGCTGATCCGAATTGAATCTGCAGCTTAGATAAGGATTAATATTATAAACCCAAGACGTCCTGTTCAGGAGACTGCGGACTATGTCTTGCACCGAGATTTTGGCGAATCTCAAGAAAGAGTGCGAATGGAAGCTTGTGAATCAAACTATTGACTTGCCTTCTCATGGAAGACATCGCCCATCGTGAAAAAATTCAAAGATACCGATGCAAATCAAAACTATTTTCTGATAAAAGTTGAAATCATAATGATGCAAGTAGCCATAACTTCCATCCAATCAACTATCTCCAATAGAGGGTGATGGAATGTTAATTAGGGGCTGTTTTTAAATAGTGAATGCAGCCACACCATGCGTGCCGCTATCAAACAGCCGCGTTATAGATTTAGCCAGCATTTTTTTATTTGGTTCGGCAGACGCAGTTTTTGCAATTTCCCTTACATTTATGCGTTTTATGGGGCTTTCCCTCAAGCAGTGTACACCCTTCCGGCAGGATATCTCCTGCCCAGGCACCGCTGAAATGTATTCTGGCCCGGAGGCCGCTTTTGGGAAGGTGGTAATCCAGAATGACTTTACCAAATGGAAAGGTCTGAGTGAGACTGCTGGTATCAACCAGGATGTTTTTGGCCTGATGTTCACCTTTCTGGATGGTTTCTATGAGTTCAAAGGCAGATACCCCGTCAAAAACCCCGTAAAGATGGATGTGGAGCAAATGATTTTCTTTGCGAGTCTGTACATGAAAATTTGATTGCATATGGCTTCCTTATAAAAATATAGTTTGGGTTGACTAACTTTTGAAGGAGAGCATAAAGGGTAAAAGTGTCCCTGTCAAGAAAAAAAACCAACCGAGAATACATCAAACTTAATCCAGATACAAAAATCCTTTTTGAGGTATGGGAAAGATCCGACAGCAATCTGCAGTGGAATAAAAGGGTCGTGAATAGAAACAATATATTTTTTTATTTGCCATAACTAACTTTGTCTGATAGGTAGCCATGACTTATGGAGGACTTATGTTGAAAATCAATACAAAATTCAGGTTTATTATTGCCTTTTATATGGCAATTCCCCTATCCGTGATGATCATTTACACCAAGGATATGCCCCTTTTCCAGAACCCGGACTTCCAGGGGGTGTTGGGGATCTGCCTGGCAGTCAGCATCTTGCTGCTTGTTTGCAGTCCGTTTCTTTGGGGGCTTAGGTGGTTGTTCCTTGGCCAACTGACCAATGTGACAAAAGCCTGCACAGGGATCAAAAAAGGCAGGTACACTTTTTTTACCCTTCCCAATGAACCCAGCTTCGATTCCGGGGAAAATGAAATGGTGGCATTGATGCGGGATATGAACTGGATGATCCGCCAGATCCAATCCCGGGAAACCGAACTGGAAGGTCAGGTGGTCCGCCGGACACAGGCGCTTGAAGAAACAAATGCCGCCCTGGTAAGTGCCAGGGATGCTGCCAACGCATCGGCCCGGTCCAAAAGCGAATTCCTGGCCACCATGAGCCATGAGATTCGAACCCCCATGAATGCCATTATTAATCTGAGCGGTCTGGCCTTGAAGAGGAGTCTTGACCCGAACCAGAAAGAATACCTGGAAATTATCCACTCGTCTTCATCCGCCCTTCTGGGCATCATAAACGACATCCTTGACTTCTCTAAAATGGATGCTGACAAGCTTAGGCTGGAAACCATCCCCCTGGATATCCGGAATATTTTTGAAGAAATCATGGATATGTTTAAATGCCAGATTTCGGATAGCCCAGTGGAAATGATCCTTGATATAGATCCCACCGTTCCCGAAACCATACTAGGGGACCCCTTAAGATTGAGACAAGTGTTGACCAACCTGATTTCAAATGCTGTCAAATTTACAAAGCAGGGGAAAATCCTTATCCATGTGGACGTGGGGGAAACCGACGAACAAAGCGCTAGCCTGAACTTCTCCGTAATGGATACAGGAGTAGGCATTAACTCCAATGCCCTTTCAACGCTGTTCACCCCCTTCACCCAGGAAGATGGATCAACCACCAGGGAATTCGGCGGCACCGGTCTTGGCCTTGCTATCTCCCAGAAACTGGTGGGCCTTATGGGCGGAACAATCACAGCTGAAAGCCATAAGGGGGAAGGGGCCTGTTTTTCATTCACCCTGACGGTGAATGAACCCGAATATGCAGACAAAAAAGCGCCACTGCACGGCATACCGGCCGCCAGACAAACCCAAACACCCGAGAAACTGAAGATACTGATAGTGGAGGACAATCAAATCAACCAGATCGTGGCCAGGGAGATCTTCAAATCTGTGGGGATAGACCCGGTTATTGTGTCCGGGGGACAGCAGGCGATTGACCAGATAGAAAGCCAAGATTATCATGCGGTGATCATGGACGTCCAAATGCCGGGAATGGATGGTTATCAGACCACCCGGATCATCAGAGAGAAGGGCTATGACACCATTCCTATCATTGCCATGACAGCCAATGCCATGGCTGAAGACCGTCAGAAAGGAATGTATGCGGGCATGACCGCATACATCACCAAACCCGTGGATCCGGATACGCTATTTTCCACCATGGAAACCTGCTTGGGTATCCATATTCCACAGCCCGAAAATTCCGACACAACCGACCGGCCGCAGCCATTACTGCACCATGATGCGTTGCCGGAGGAACTTCCAGGATTTGATGTTGAAGATGCCATGAAACGCCTTAAAGGGGATATGGATACATTTAAAGAGGTAATTCTGCAATTTTATGCGGACAACAAAGACATGGTCACGTTTCTATACCATGTGATGTCAGACCAAACAGCCCTGGATGCTGAAATCCATCGGATCAAAG
This sequence comes from Desulfobacteraceae bacterium, assembly GCA_022712835.1. The sequence continues at coordinate 16,294 of JAFLJU010000353.1, read as the reverse complement.
GAGTCTGTGCCACCCTTTCCGCCACGGCCCTACATAGAGCTGTTTCTGATCTTGAGACTTTGGTCAAGGGGACCGCACAGCAGACCTCCCCCCAACATCCAGAAATACAGGCCTGTATGCGAAGAATTGAAATAGAAATGGTGCTTGTGGAAAAAACGGTTCAGAATCTATCAGATCCCATCCCCCGAGACCCACAAAATTCAGTTTCACATTTTCCCAATGATACCATGGAAAAAATTGAAGAACTGGGCCAGCTCATTGAGCAGAACAGCTTGTCAGCCAAAGCCTTTTCAAAAAAACTGGCAGCAGAGCTGTCCGGTACTTCCCTCTCCCCGGAGGCCCACCAACTGGAAATTCAAATCAAACGGTTTGAATTTACCAAAGCCAGGCAGACCTTTAAGAACCTGTCCGATGCATTCGCATCTGCCATAGTCAAGACTGCCGAACCCAAGGAAACTAAATTATGACAATGGAATTGAAAAAGAAAGAAAAAATTCTCATCGTGGACGATACCCCTGCAAATATCGATGTTCTGGGCGCCATCCTCATGGACGGCTATGATATCAGCGTTGCAGTAAACGGCTCCATGGCACTGGATATCGTATCCTCTGGTATTTTGCCCGATCTGGTTCTGCTGGATATCATGATGCCTGAAATGGACGGTTACGAAGTGGCCAGACGGCTGAAGGCTGATGCCAAGACCCAGGCCATCCCGGTTATTTTTGTCACCGCCAAAATCGAAGAGGAAGACGAAGCCAGGGGGTTTAAAATGGGGGCGGTGGATTATCTGCGTAAACCTGTCAATTCCGAAGTCACCCTTGCCAGGATACGGTCCCACCTGGAGCTTAAACGACTGCGGGATAATTTGAGCCTTTCCCTTGAAAAGAGGACCTCCCAGGTCGAGGTGTCAAACAAAGCCCTCTCCGGGGCCCAGGCATCTGCCCACAAACATCTGATCTATTTTAAAGAACTGTTTATGAATTCTCCCTATGGCATCATTCTGGTGGGAACGGATAATGCTATTATTAACACCAACCAGAGTTTTTCCAAGCTGATCGGGTATGAAGAAGACGAAATCATCGGCAGGAAAGCATCAAGCTTTTCTGTGACAAAAAAACTGCAGGATGCCAAACAAAAGCTTATTCAAAATGCCATGATACAGGGCAGTGTCTCAATGGAAACCCAGTGTTTTCATAAAAGCGGGTATGAAATCCAGGTTTCCGCACTTGCCTATCCTGTAATCATAGACAATACAGTGCAGGGGGTCTTTGTTTTCTATGAAAACATTTCTCAGCGGAAAGAATTTGAAAACAAACTAAAGCACCAAGCCTTTCACGATGCCCTTACCGGCATCCCAAACCGGGTACTTTTTTCTGATCAGCTTGCCTGGGCCATCCAGCAGCAGGAGAAAGACAAAACCTTCAGGTTTGCCATCATGCTTATCGACCTGGACCGGTTTAAAAGCGTTAACGACAGCCTGGGGCACCAGGCAGGTGATGAGTTGCTAAAAGCGGTGACACAAAAAATCCAGATTCACCTGAGAACAGGAGATATGCTTGCCCGGCTGGGGGGGGATGAATTTGCAGTTCTGCTGCCACAAATCGATAGCTGCGATACAGTCAAGGCCATTGCCTCACGGATCCAGAAGGCGGCTGAATCCACGTTCATCATTCAGGGACAGGAAGTTCATATTTCAGCCAGTATCGGCATTGTCTTGAATACCCGGGCATACACCAGTGCAGATCCGTTGCTCAGGGATGCAGACCTTGCCATGTACCAGGCAAAAGATTCGGGTCGAGCCCGGTTTAAATTTTTTACCCCTGATATGAGAAAAAATTGCTCGACCGGATCTCCAGTGAAAAAGAACTGAAAAAAGCCTGCTATTGCCTATTTACCGGGGTCAACTGGCCATTGCCTATCCCCATGTCTGGTAAAGCAGCTGCCCTGAGACTGACCGCCAATAATTCAAAACACTATCGGGTGTTGGAAACCACCATTGAACTGGTTGCAGGTTCAATGGTAACGGCACTTGGGGTCACGTTCTTACTTGCAAATCTATAGGTAAAATTATCCTAGCTGAACCATAAAACCTGGCGCGGTTCAGGCAAGCAGTGTCCGGCGGTGCTGATAGCTGTGCACGGCAAGGAAACAGAGAAAAACAGATCCTGCCAAGGCATGGGTTTTTCCCGAAACAGCAAGGGTTCCGATGGTCCCCCCAAAACTTGCGGCAAGGCCCATTTTGACATATTTCCTTATGGTTCTCTTTTGCTGAAAAAGGGGGCGGTGCTGCTTTGTTGTCAGCCATTTTCTGCTATTGATGCCCGTTTTTTCTGATACCTGATCCAGGATATTCTCAGCAGTTGTCCTGGCTGGGTAAAAAAGCACAAGAAGGCTCCCCACCCGGGCATTTACCTTTACATGGGACACCCCTTGAACCGCAACTATATTTTTTGCCAATTTTTTAGCGGTCTCTTTATCTTTCAACAGGGGATTCCTAAGTCGGAAACGACGAGGAACTTCTTTGACACTCATTTTGAAGCCTTTCTTTATGGTTAAATAAAACGTCTTATATTACATTTTGCATAATTTTAAAAGGCTGCCTAACTTTTTCTGTGTATTCCAAATAAACTTATTGACTTCGAATAAAGTTAGTTGTAGAAGACTTTTTTCATGTTGTTCTGTTTGCCAGACACAGTGATCTGGTCATGCCTTCGCGCAACAGAACTCACATATATACAAAAAAAGGAGGAAAAAATGGGTGTGAATCGTTGGGTTTTTTTTATAGCCGGTGCCGTGCTTGGTGCTGCCGGTGTGGGATTTGCCACAAGTCCCGGGGGAAAGAAAGTCATTTCAGATGTAATCCAGGGAGGCAGCGGGCTAAAGGAAAATGTTGCGACCCGGATGGAAACCCTCAAGGAGGATATCGAAGATTATGTTGCTGAAACAAAGCATAAACGGGCTCAAAAACAAGAAGATACAGAAACGGCAAATGACAGTTCTGAACCCGCATCAGACCCTGCTTAGCCCCTAGGAAACATTAACCATAGATTCAGGAAAAACTCATGAGTGTGATTCATAGTATTCCGGGCCGCATCCGGTTTTCAGCCCGGTCTGTCAGTGCTGTCCGACTGTTAAAGGAAAAGGCAGGTGTTCTCCTTGGCCCAGCGGACATAACCGTTTATCTAAGTTATAATATCCGGACAGGTCGGGGGTTGCTGATATTTACCGGGGATGAAAGATTGACTCGAATATTGGCCGGATTGATCGAAATCCTTGCCAGCGATCTTGCATCCCTGCCCCGGGATACCAATGAATCACTGAATTTCCCCGTTTCTGGGTCTGCTGAGCAGGAGAATCCTTTTTGGACCATCGCCAAAAAGGTGGCCAATCACTATTCAACCCGACTGTTTATGCCCCCGGCAATGCGCCCTGTATGGTGCATTATCAATGTTGCCCCCCTAATACTGAACGGACTGAAAGCTTTGGCCCAAGGCAAGCTGGATGTAAATGTGCTGGATGCTGCTGCGATTTTAACGGCCCTGTTCATGCGGGATTTCAATACAGCAGGAACGATTCATCTTTTAATGGGTATCAGCGAGATTCTTGAAAACTGGACCCGGGAGAAGTCAAAACGTGACATTTCAGGACTCTTTACCCAGGACAGATCGCCCGTATGGATAATGCGCAGGGGCGAACCTGAGTCTGTTCCCTTTGAAGCGGTTGCCCCAGGAGACCTGGTGGTTGTCCGGGCAGGCGGAAAAATACCGGTTGATGGTGTGGTGGCCGACGGTCTGGCCATGGTGAACCAGTCGTCCATGACAGGGGAGCCCATCGCTGTAGAGAAAAAAATAGGCAGTGAAGTATACTCAGGCACCATCCTTGAACAGGGCCGACTCATCATCCTATCCGAGGCTGTGGGGGAACAGACCCGGTTTGCCAGAATAGCCAAAATATTGACCGAATCCGATGAAATGAAAGCCAACATTCACAGCCATGCTGAAAGGCTGGCAGATAAAATAGTCCCCTTTTCCTTTGTATTTGCCGGTATCGTCTTTGCCGCAACCCGGGACATAAGAAAGGCGGCCACAGTATTGATGGCAGATTATTCATGTGCCATTAAAATAGCCACTCCCCTTGCGGTGAGAGCTGCCATGCTGGAAACGGCTAAAAACGGAGCCGTCCTGAAAGGGGGAAAACACCTGGAATCCCTATCCAGAGTGGATGCCGTTGTTTTGGATAAAACAGGTACGCTGACCCAGGCCATCCCTGAGGTGGTTAACGTCTGCCCGGTGAACGGGTTTTCCAGGGAATTTGTTTTGCGCCAGGCCGCCTGTATGGAGGAGCATTTCCCCCATCCCATTGCCGATGCCGTCATCAGAAAGGCAGACGAAGAGGGGCTGGATCATGCAGAGGATCATGCAGAAGTGGAGTACATCCTTGCCCACGGCATTGCCACCACCCTGAACGGTCAGCGCACGGTGCTCGGCAGCCGACACTTCATCCACGAGGATGAAGGCATTGCCTTGGAGGAGGCAGAAGAGGCTATTCAAGAATGCATGGCACATGGACTGTCCCTTCTCTACTTTGCATGCGGCGGGAAACTGGCCGGGATCATTGCCGTGCAGGACCCGGTCCGAAAAGATGCAAAAGGCTTTATCGATCTGCTTAAAACAAAAAAGACAAAACGTATTGTCATGCTTACAGGGGATGACCAAAGATCTGCCCAGGCCGTTGCCGCAGAACTGGGTATTGAAGAATACCATGCCCAGGTACTACCCGAAGAAAAGGCTGCCTTGATCAATAAATTGAAAAACCAAGGCCATACCGTGGCCATGATTGGAGACGGCATCAATGATTCGGCAGCTCTTGCCTGTGCCGATGTCGGTGTCTCCCTGAAACATGGTGCGGATATTGCCAAAGAAACCTGTGACATCATTCTGACAGGGCAGGAACTGGACAGTTTTATCCATGCCATGACCGTATCAAACCGCACCATGACCCGTATCCGGAGAAACTTTCTTTTTATTGTTTCAAGCAACACGCTTTTCATCGGTCTAGGTATTACCGGAGTCATCACTCCGGCTATGATGGCGTTACTGCATAATCTGGGAACGGTACTTACTTGCGTGGCTTCCATGCGGCCTGTGCTGCGGTGAGGTCTGTGGCCAGAAGGTAGCAGATAATTCATAGCTTGAACTCAAATGACCATTTCATAGCTGCATTTTCAAGTAATTTAGTTCTGTATTGGTTTGTGACCGAGAATTGTTGTCCTTTTCCTCGCATCCATCCTTTTTTTTTGATATTATCTGTCTGCCTATAATTTTTTGCCGGAAACGGTCATCCGGTTACCCCATAGTAAGGAGAGCCCATGCATTATTGTTATTATCAATCTCCGGTTGGTCGATTGTTGTTAACGGGTCGCGACCGGCTTGAAACCTTAGATTTTCCCCTGGGCAAAACCCGAAGGGAACCGGAATCGGATTGGATCGAGGGGACCGCTTTTTTTTTAAGTGTTCTGAACCAGCTTTCTGCCTATTTTGACGGATCCCTTAGACGCTTTTCTTTGGACCTTGATTTAAAGAGACAGGGAACCCCCTTTCAACAAAAGGTCTGGGAGGAGTTGCAGAAGATTCCCTATGGCCAGACCATTTCCTATGGGGAACTTGCGGGAAGAATCGGCAATCCAAATGCCTTTCGGGCCGTGGGCATGGCCAACGGTAAAAATCCCATTTCCATTATTGTTCCCTGTCACCGGGTCATTGGCAAAGACGGGAGTCTCACAGGGTTTGGCGGGGGTGTTGATGTGAAAAAACAATTGCTGTGCCTAGAACAAAAAAATCTGGCGCAAAAAAATTTGGAGTAAAAAAGTGGGTAAAGCATTGCAAATACAAGGGCGGTCTGTAAAATTATGGCTGGGGATGATGGTTTTTTTAGTTTGGCTGGTTTTGCCCGGAATGTCCTTTGGACAAGACAATGGGTTCTATTTTGTTCAGATTACCGATACCCACCTGGGTATCCCCGGAAACTCGGAGCGGACAGAACAGGTGGTGGCAGCGGTCAACCGTCTTCCCATGGAGATTGCCTGCCTGGTACATACCGGGGACATCATCGACCGGAGAAAACGAGGGGATGCGCAAGTTCTTGCCGATGCCGCCTTAATCTTCAAGGGTCTCAAGCCTGGGGTTCATTTTCTTCCGGGTAACAATGATATCAACCTTATGGCATTCACCCAAAAAAGCCGCGCCGATTATGAACGTAATTTTGGCAGTCTGATTTCCCGGGCCGAATACAAGGGGGTTGTCTTTTTATTTGCCTATACCGATCCCTTGCGGGAATCGGTTCCCATGGAGGGGTATGATCCCCTTGGGGCCGTCAAGGACCAGTTGGATGCCGCCAAAGGGAAGCCGGTAATTCTCTTCCACCATGGACCCAGCGTGGCGGATTTTTATAACAATCGGTTCCATGGCGGCTGGGCTAAAAAGACAAAGGAAAACTGGGTGACACTGATCAACCAATACAATGTCAAGGCCGTCATTACCGGACATTTTCATCGGGATGAATTCCATTGGTTGGGGGACGTGCCCTTGTACGTATCCCCTCCCGTGGCACAAAAATGGGGCCGTCAGGCCAGCTTTCGGATATATGAGTACCAAGACGGCAGAATAGGATATACCACCCAGTATCTGGAGTGAGGTAATTTGCCACCAATGCAATTACCCTGCTGGTAAATTACCCAAAACCTATAAAAGGAGAGAACCATGTTTGTCTTGGGCATCCAGGGAAGTCCGCGGAAAAATGGGAATTGCGATCATCTGTTAACCTTGTTTTTAAAGGCATGCGAATCCCATGGGGCAAAAACCCAGGTAATTCACCCGGGAAAACTTGCTATCGGGCCTTGCCGTGAGTTGATTGTCTGTGAGAAAAAAGGGTTCTGCCCCATTCGGGATGAAATGGAGGAAAAGGGGTATTCCCTGGTCAAAAAGGCGGATGTGGTGGTGTTGGCGTCCCCGGTTTTTTTCTATAATGTGACGGCCCAGGCAAAGGTGTTCATTGACCGGTGTCAGATGTTCTGGGGCCGAAAATATAAACTTAAGCTTCGGGATCCGGATGGGTATTCCCGCCAGGGATTTTTGTTGTCGGTGGGGGCCTCGGGCGGAAAACGACTCTTTGAAGGGGTGGAGCTGACTGCCAAGTATTTTTTTGATGCCATCTCTGCCGATTATGTCGGTTCTTTGACCTATCGAAATGTGGAGGATGCCGGAGATATTCTTCCCCGGCCCGAGCTTACAGAGGAGATTCAGGATGCAGCAAGGCATTTGCTGAAAGAGAGGTCCGATAAAAAAATTATTTTGTTTGTTTCAATGACGGCCTGCCTAAGCCAGATGGCAGCCGCTTTTGTCAAGGACGCTGTAAAGGGGGAATTTACCGTATTAACGGCGGGAATGGATTCGGAAAGTCAATCAGACCCTCAGATGGTAAGGGTGATGGCAGAAAAACACCTGGATCTCAAATACTGGGTTCCTCTGTCCCTGGATGCGGTATTGAAAGAATTGGACAAAGAACCTGATCTTGTCATCTTTCTGGGGCCCGATCAGGTAAGCCCGGACCTGCCCTTTGCCAAACTGGAGCGATGGAATATGGTAACGCCAGATACCCTCTCCCAGGAAGGGTTTCTGGCACTCAGGGATGAGATTGAGCAGCGGGTGCAAACAAGGCTTTCCTCCATGGGGGTATAATCCTATAGTTTCAGAGCGGGTACCAGGGTGGCCAGCACTTTTTTGGAAAAATTGCCCAGGTTGTCAAAGAGAATGCCAAAACGAGTCTGGCTTCCATCCATCCGGGAACTTCTGATTTCTCCTTTGATGGACAGGCTCTCAAACTGGCCATAGGCCAATTGCAGGGTGACCGGCGTGGTTTTACAGCATTCCAGGGGGATGGAACTGTCAACCATGCAAAGGCATCCGTTCTTATTGATATTGACAATCACAGCTTCAATACAGTCATTTTCCATACGTATCTGGATGGGAAGAAAACATTCCACTCTTTTTTTGGCCCGGATATTACAGCTTTCCACATCCTGGGGATATTCCAGGAAAAGAAGATAATCCGGATCCTGGATGGTCCGTATGATATGGGTATTAAATCCAAAAACATCGTCGGACAGGATATATTTAACCTTTAGGGGTTCCCCTGGGGTCAGAGGGCTTTTTTCCCAATTTTGAGCCGCCATCTGCACAATGAGATATTTTCCCACATCCATGCCGATGAGTTGACTGGATACGCTCCTTTCCGGATCTTTCGGTTCAAGGAGCAATGTGGTACCAAGCTCTATGAACAATCGTTGGCTTCTATTAAACGGAACCGATTTTTTTATCATTCTACCTGCTGCCCCTTTGGAATAATACTATTTTTATGGTCTCAAAGACGATGATAAGATCTAAAAACAAAGACAGATTATTAATATAATACAGGTCATACCTGAGTTTTTCCACTGAATCACCCAAAGAGGCACCATAGGGGTACATGACCTGGGCCCAGCCGGTGATGCCGGGTTTGAGCGCATGCCGTTCCGGATAATAGGGCGTGACCTTGGAGATCTGTTCCACAAACTCCGGCCGTTCGGGCCGGGGGCCGATAAAGCTCATATCCCCTTTGAACACATTGATCAGCTGGGGTAATTCGTCAATTCGTGTTTTCCGCATAAAGGCTCCGAACAAGGTTGCCCTGGGGTCATTTTCCTGGGCCCAGGAGGCGCCGGTCTCTTTTTCTGAGTCCCTGGCCATGGATCTGAATTTGTAAATGGTAAAGAGTTTGCCGTTAAGGCCCACCCGTTGATGGGAATATAGGACCGGCCCCGGGGAATCCAGTTTGATCAAAAGGGTGATCAAAGGGAAAAAGGGAAGACAGATGCATAACAATATGGAGGAGAGGATCAGGTCCACTACTTTTTTCAGGGAGCGGATAAAGGGGGTGATCAGAAACCCCTGACTTTGAACCAGCCAGGAGGGGTTGATATGCTCCACAGGGATTTTTCCGGTGATCAGTTCAAAAAAGGAAGGATAATCGATGATCCTGACCCCCATGAGTTTGCAGGTGACCAATTTGCTGGCAACCAGATTTCCCCGTCTTTCCGTTAAGGCTATGACGATGGCACGGGCATTGAGCTGTCGGGCAAGTTCCACGATATTGTCAATATGACCGATGATCTTTTCCCGATCAACAGAGATGGGATCCATGGGGGTTTCAACATAGCCCAGCAAGGCATATTTTCCAGGGGATTGCTCAATGAGGGTTTCAACATTTTTCGCGGTGCTTCCGGTGCCGATGACAATGATTTTTTCGGCAAAAAAGTGGGCATCATTGGATTTGTGGAAAAGACTTTGCCATGTGTGTTGGAGTACAAAAAACAGACCCAGGCTGACCAAAAGCCCGGGCAAACCAGCGGTCCAGGCAAGGGTGGCGGGTTTGCCCGGAAGAAGTACCAATAGGATAAATGAAAGGACCAATGCCAGCAATGAACGGACCATGCGTTCCTTATAGGTCCATTTTTCCGGTTGATACACTTCGCAAAGATAGGAAAAGAGCAATACCACAGGGATAAACCAGAGCGTCCACATGGGCAGTGACAAAGTTTTGAAACTAAACACCGGTATCAGAGCGGTGATACCAACGAGAGCATCCCCGGCCAGCAAAATGATTTTATTTCGAACAAAGCCTCCCTTTGCCAATAGTCCCAATTATTTACTCCTGTGTGTCTGCGTTTTTAAAAAAGTTTTTCATGTGAATATAATAACCTTTAATATATAGAACCGATTTACATGTCAAGGAAAGGAACAGAATGCCGGGAGTAAAAAAATTGGTTCGGACTATAGATGAAATAAGGCAAGCTATTTCGTTCAAGTTATAAAATTTGCGGTCCATACAACTTTAACCTCGATCTGATTGGCAATTGCCACTCTTCTTTTATCAAAAAAACATAAAAACCAAACCAAACCTTAATTTTGGTTTGATACTTTCTCCACCGATATACAGATGCGGATGCACCCGGACAATTACATAAAAATAAACAATGAATTCAGGAGAAAAAAATGAAAACAAAGGATATTTCAAGACGGCAATTTTTTAAATTTTCAGGCACAGCCCTGGCCGGGAGTCTTCTTTCCACGGGATTGGGTTCCGTCGTTTTTGCACAGACGGCTTCCCGGGATTTTGGCACCATAAAATTCGGGGTGATCTCAGATGCCCACCTGGATATCCGGGGAAAAAACGGTATGAAAATGAGTGCGGAAAGTGTGAACAGCGTCAAAAAAACCGTTGATGGGTTGAATCTGGAGGAGGACCTGTCCTTTGTTTTGGTGGCAGGAGATCTTCTGCTGGATGGGGAAAAGGAAAATGCCACCCAGATAAAAGCCCTCCTGGACACCCTGGAATATCCCTATTTTGTCATTGCGGGAAACCATGATTATATGCCGGCAGACCCCACAAAAAGACGGGAAAACTTTTCCTATCTCACCATCAATGATTTTGTCAAAACATTTAAGGGCCATGGATATGATAAATCCATGAAACGCTATTATGCCCAGCAGATCAAACCGGGCCTTCGGATCATCGGGTTGGATGCCTGTCTTCCCGAAGACCCCAAAAAATGGGGCGGCGTACTTCCCAAAGAACAGATCACCTGGCTGGACAAACAACTCACCGACCACAAGGAAGATTTGAACCTGATCATGATCCACCACAATCTTATCCAATGGACGGCGGATGAGCTTGCCGGAGGCCCCAAACAATGGTTTGCCATTGACAATGCACAGGAGGTAAGAGCTCTACTGGCCAAGCATTCCAAGGCAGCTCCTGTTGTCATCTCAGGACATCGGCATATCGGGTTGAACTACAAGGAATTTTCCGGTGTAAATTACTTTGCCATGCCCTCCATCAATTCCCATCCCATGCGATACACGCTTTTTGAACTTAACCATAAAGCCATCTCCTGGAAGACCCCCATGGTAGGACTGCCCGTAAAGGTCCACATGGAAGCCAAGGAAAATCTGCTCAATGCCGAATGGTGGCGGGCAACCCAGTATAACAAGAGAAATTCTTTTACGGATAACCAGGTGCTCTCCCTTTATGAGAACAGCAGCATGGTTTTGGGTGAAAAGGAAATTATATAGATGGTCACCCAGCTTGAAAAGGTATTGGTGGATTAGAGACAAGGGAGAGAACCGGAAAAAGGGAAAGCCTTAACAGCTTTCCCTTTTTTTTGTCTATCGATACCCTTTCAGCTTAGTCTTCTAAAAGTTGATTTGCCATTGACGGGATCTGCATCCGTTGCGGTTTTAAAACCATAGGTTCCTAAATTCTGACCGAGAAAAAAACTGCCTGCCAGGTAAGCCGGCCCAAATGTCGTCTTGGCACCCAGACCCACCACATATGAATTTACACTAATTGAGTCGATATCATAGGTGTTATAACCCTCCACAGCTTTAAGAGTTCTAACATCGAAGGCCGCAGTGTAGCTGGCTTTCAATTTGGGAATCTTCACCTCTGTTGCGCTACCGCCCAGCGCATCAACTTCCGGTTCAATTGCAGCAATTTGAACCCCGCCAAATTCCAGACGGAGCATGGACTTCCGGCTGGCTGAGGTGGCGCCATATTTAAAACGGCCTTTGAGCTCATCGCTTACCTTGACTTTGGCACCGATCCTGGCATTGCCATGAAGTCCCATATCAAGATTTGTTGCGTCAGAGCCACTGCCGTTGTCCACATTTTAATCTTTCTTTCTCCTTAAAAATAATAAAAATGGGTGCTTTCCCCTTTTTTAAAAAACACCGCTGTATAGAATTTCCACACCAATGTGGAAATATCCTCTTAAAACAAAGAGATCATAACCAATTTTTGTTTTTGGTTGATTCGTCTTTTGTTAGAAGTTTGTATTTGACGCCCCCCCCCATACCGGTGAAAATCGCTGTTTGTCCTCTAACCTATGCATAACGCAACCCTAACATTTCTTTTGTATCTTCCCATAACACCTGATGCTTTCAGGAATAAATTTTACAGCTTAGGATATAAAATGATGGAACTTAAGGATGATGAATGGATCAATCGACTTGCCAAAGTGGATCATGCATTTCAGCCCGTCGTTAACATCCACACCGGTAATACCTTTGGATTTGAAGCATTGCTCCGTTGCCACTCAGCGGCAGGTTTCTCCTCCATTGACCAACTTTTCGACACGGCCTATGAACAGGGACTACTGCACCAGGTGGACCTTGTTTTAAGGGAAAAAGCCCTGAAAAAATTTGCGGCATTCAAGAAAAAAAACCATGTAAAATTGTTTTATAACCTGGACAACCGGCTTTTTGATTCCATGGACTATGCACCGGGAAACACCAAGGCCATTCTTGATACCCACGGGTATTCCCAGGATGATATCTGCTTTGAAATTTCTGAAAAGCATAAATTCCATGACAATCGTGATGCATCTAAAATTCTGGCGGCCTACCGTTCCCAGGGATTCAAAATAGCTGTGGATGATTGCGGCACTGGATTTTCAGGTCTCCAGCTCATCTATTATACCGAGCCTGATTATATTAAAATTGATCGGTTTTTTGTTCAAAACATGGAAAATGACCCCAAAAAAAGGCTGGTGGTCTCCACCCTTGTCAATTTTGCCCATTTAATGGGAAGCCTGGTGCTGGCAGAGGGGGTGGAAACCCTGGAAGAGTATGCCCAGTGCAAGGAGATCGGCTGTGACATGATCCAGGGGTATTTTGTCCAGCGTCCCACAAGAAAGATGGCAGAGCTCAAACCCCGGTATGAAATGATTGCAGAGATTTCCCGGGTGGAACGTCGCAACGGGTCCTTTAAGGACCGATCCCTCATCGCTGGTGAAATCAAATATATCAAACCGGTTTTTTGTGACTGCGATATTCTCACGGTCATTGACCGGTTCAGAGAAGAAGAAAACACCTCTTTTCTCCCGGTTATTAACCGGCACGAAGAACCGGTGGGGGTGATCCGGGACACATCCTTCAAGGAATATATGTATTCAAAATTCGGCCGACAGCTCCTGGAAAATCCTTCCTTTGGAAAAGATATTGCCCGGTTTATCACCAAGATCCCCACTGCAGACATCCATTCTTCCGTTGAAAAGCTCATTGAAACCTATACCCATTACAATAACAATGAAGGGCTTATCATGGTGGATGACACAAAATATGTGGGCCTTTTGAGTACCAAGGCCCTGCTCAAGCTTATCAATGAGAAAAACCTCACCCTGGCCCGGAACCAGAATCCTTTGACCCGGCTACCGGGCAATACCATGATCCATGAATATTTTTCCGAGAGCCTGGCGGATCTGACGACGGTCTTTCATTTTATCTATTTTGATTTCGACAATTGCAAACCCTATAATGATTTATACGGCTTTAGAAACGGGGATCGCCAAATTTTGATGTTTGCCGATCTGTTAAAAAAAGCCGGCATGTCTGAAAACCGGTTCATCGGTCATGTGGGGGGGGATGATTTTTTTATGGGGATCAAGGGTGCCGCCAAAATGGATGTGACATCGGAGATGCGCAGGCTTGCCCATACCTTTAAGAAGAATGCCGAAAGTTTTTATGACAAAAAATCCCTGGAGAGTGGGGTTATCCTGGCAAAGGACCGGGATGGAGTGATGCGCGAAATCCCATTGATGACAGTGAGCGTTGCCATCCTTGAGTTGCCAAAGGGTGTTGCGCGGGACTGCTCCATCGAAGAGGCAGGCAATATTATTGCCCATCTGAAAAAAGAAGCCAAACAGTCTGAGTCCGGAATTTCCCATGCCAGCATCATGGAATTCTTAAGCAGGAAAATGATGAACCCATCCCCTGGTGAAACCCAATTTGCCTTTAACCGCAACCCGGATTAGTGCCGGGATCTGGCACTTGTGGAAACCTTCTTGACGGGCTTGGGCCAGGATCAAAAAACAAAAAAAATGCTTTTCCGAAAGGGAATAAAAAACATGAACATAACCGCTATTAAACCGCATGGAACCAAATTAAAACCCGGTTGGCTGTCCGTCGGGCTCAAGATAATAATTGGCGTGGGGCTGATTTCCAATCTTTGTATTGGCTTGCTGATGTATGTAAATGTCACTGCATTTTCCCAGATTGCAGTGAGAACCAATCAATTGCTGGAGGTGAATGCTTCCATGAATGAACACTTAAGATCCTGTATTTTTAATCTTCAGCAAAAATATATGGAAATTCCCAAAATGCTGGTATCGGATGCCAAAGAACAGATTTCTGACTGGATCAGGACAAGTTTTCCCCTCGCAAAAGAAGAAATCATAAAGGGGGCAGATCATTACCGGCATTTTTTTAACCGCTCCCAGCGAAGGGATATTTTAAAGGGGCATTTTATTCTTCAGCAGGAAAGCGGGCAGGTAGTTGTGTCAAAAGCCATGCTGAACGCTGATGGGACTTTTTCCGATATGATTTCCCGCATCCAGCTCAAAAGTGAAACACCTGAACAAGACATTGAAAAAATTAAGAATTATATTGATGCAGCCACAGAATCGGTTGACCGTGAAGGGGCTTTAACCCAGCGAGTGATAGCGCTCAAAAGCCTGCTGGCAGATGAAGCCCTCGGGGCTGAAATATCCAGAAATGAAATTTTATATAAAGTTGAAGATCTTCAACGGCAACAGGCGGCCCTGGTCCAATATCGGCAGGAGAAACGAAATACCATCGGTTTCATTGCCCTTCTGGCAATCCTGGTCAACATTGTTATGCTTCACCTGATGGTGCGTCTCGTTGTTGAACGGCCATTAAAACGCCTGACACAGTCCCTGGAAAAAATTAACCAGGGGGAAACCGTCCCTATTCCCTTCCAGAAGCAAAAGGACAGGATCGGAATTCTGGCCAGGGCGATCAAGGACTTCCAAGGCGCCCTCATAACCCTGCAACGAGAAGATTGCCGGAAAAAAAAGGAACGAATCATAATCGAGGATCTTGTCTGCAAAATGTCCGACTTGATCGATGGCCTTCAAAAGAAAGCCTTTAGAATGAAGGATACCGCCAATGAACTTAATGTGCTTGCAGCGGACATGGAAGACCAGACCCTTGGGGCAACGCAGTCCGCCTCAAAAACAGTGGCCCGGACCGACAGGGTCACAGACTCAACCCAGCAGCTTCAGTCTGGTGTGGCAGATATCCGTGCCCAGGTATCCAGGCAGAATGAACTGATAGGAGATATCAACAGGGTCACCCAGACGTCCAGGCAGGATATCTGTGAATTGACAAGGGCATCAGACCAAATCAATGAAATCGTTCAAATTGTGAAAAAAATTGCAGGAGATACCAAGCTTCTATCACTAAATGCAAGGATTGAGGCTACCAGATCCGGTGCTGCCGGAAAAGGGTTTACCGTAGTGGCAAGAGAAGTCAAAATGCTTTCCCTTCAGACCGAGGCGGCCAACCAAGATATTGCAGAAAAGATTGCCTCTATTCAAAGGATCAGCCGCACGATTATCGAAAACACAGGCATGATAGGAATCCGTATTGAAACCCTTATGGACGCAAGTCACCTGATATCCGGTGCGGTTGAAGAACAAACCGGTGTAACCGCCGGGATTGCCACAAATGCCCAGGCAACCGCCCATGAAATCAAACAGGTTTCCCAACGGATCTCAAGGGTAAAACAAGCGGCCCAAACCACCCGCCAGTGTGCTCAGACTGTTCAATCCCACTCTGAAGAGATCGCAGGGGAGCTGTCATTGCTTTTGACCGAGACTCGGACAAAATTGTCAACCATCGGCCTGATAGAAGCCTTGGAAGAAAATACAGAACCTCAAAGCCAACTCCTTATGGTCTCAGGGTTTTAACACCAGAAAACTGGAATCTAAAGACTTTCCGGGATAGCAAGATGCAAGATGTTCCGTTTGGTGTGAACACTTAAAAATGATGTGGTGCGGCTACTGAAAGAATTTGTTACAATGCACATCCATTGTTTATCTTCTATAAGAAAAAGAATTTTTTACCAGGAGACATTATGAATAAAACCATCCTTTTTGCAGCCATCGGCGTGATACTGTCCTTATTTCTTTTGTTTTCCTCTTGCTCTGAAAACAGCCAAGATACCATCCACATCAGCGGTTCAACAACCATTGAACCATTTATGAAAAAAGTGGTGGATCGGTTTAGAGAGCAACGAGACTCGGAGATTACCATCACAGCCACAGGATCCCTAAGTGGGATAACCGCTCTTATTGCCGGGTCATGTGATATTGTCATGTCGTCATCTGATCTTTTGCCAA
>JAFLJU010000291.1 GCA_022712835.1 Desulfobacteraceae bacterium | reverse complement strand
GGCGTGAATTGGTGCGTGGATAATGCGGTTTGCATCGGTTGCGTTGAGCCCGGATTTCCCGATAGCTCATCTCCCTTTTATGAACCCGCTTAATTCCTAAAAATTTTCTAAAACCAAGGAGGTTTTATTATGGCAGGCTGTAAACCACAGACTGAACCGGCAGGCGCCGGGAAAACAGTTAAGATCAGCATCGATCCTGTTACCAGGATCGAGGGGCATCTTAAAGCAGAAGTTACCGTAAAGGGCGGCGTGGTCGTTGATGCGAAAGTATCCGGCGGCATGTACCGCGGTTTTGAACAAATATTAAAAGGACGTGACCCAAGGGATGCCACCCAGATTACCCAAAGAATCTGCGGCGTTTGCCCCACGGCCCATGCAACCGCATCGGCTTTGGCCCTTGATGATGCCTTTGGCGTTGAATTGACCGATAACGGTCGGATCGCCAGAAACCTGATCCTGGGGGCCAACTTTCTCCAGAGTCATATCCTGCATTTTTATCATCTGGCAGCCCTTGACTATGTAAATGGTCCTGAGACAGCGCCTTTTATCCCCAGATACAAAAACAATGACGTCCGGGTTTCCAAGGAAATCAATGACGTAGCCGTTGGGCAATATCTTGAAGCCCTTGAGATGAGAAAAATCTGCCATGAAATGGTTGCGCTTCTGGGCGGCAGAATGCCCCATGTACAGGGTATCGTTGTGGGCGGCGCCACTGAAATTCCCACCAGGGAAGCATTGGATGCCTATCTTGTCCGCTTTAAAAAAGTAAAAGAATTTATCCTGAATAAATATGTTCCCATCGTATACCTTTTGGCCGGTCCCTATGGGGATCTTCTCAAGGAAGGCGTGGGCCATAAAAATCTTGTTTCCTGGGGCGCTTTCCCATTGGACAACAAGGACACCACTCTCCTGAAATCAGGTGTTTACACCGATGGCAAAGACTATAAAGTCGATCCTAGCCTGATCAAGGAATATGTTAAATACTCATGGTTTGACGATTCAACCACAGGTCTTAACCCCACCAAGGGTGAGACCAAACCCAATGTCAATAAAGAAGGTGCCTACAGCTTTATCAAGGCCCCTAGATATAACGGCAAACCCCATGAAGCAGGTCCATTGGCAAGAATGTGGGCCACAAATCCTGAGCTGTCCAAAATCGGCCAGGACACATTGGGTGTTAAAAACTTCCGTGATATCGGAGCGGCTGGTTTCTCTACTCTTGGCCGACACGTTGCAAGAGCTGAAGAAACTGCCCTTGTTGCCATGGCAGTGGAAGAATGGATTTCCCAGGCCCAGCCCGGCAAGGAAACCTTTGTTCCGGCTGAGATTCCAAAGAATGCTGAAGGCCTTGGCATGACAGAAGCCCCCCGTGGGGCCCTGCTCCACTATGTGGACATCAAAGACTCTGTCATCTCCAACTACCAGGTCACCTCGGCCACCATCTGGAACGCCAACCCAAGAGATGATATGGGACAAAGAGGCCCCATTGAAGAAGCGCTCATTGGTGTAACGGTTCCCGATGTTGAAAATCCGGTGAATGTGGGGCGGCTTATCCGCTCCTACGACCCCTGACTGGGTTGTGCCGTCCACGTGCTGGACGCAGACACTGGCAAAACAATTAAAGTTGAAATGCCGCTTTAATTAAAGCCTAAAGTTGAATAAACCCTTGGGGGGATATGTAATCGCATCCCCCCAAAGGTTTTTAAAAAATGAACAACATTATCACCGAGAACAGACAAATGAAAAAACTATTGGTTTTAGGCGTAGGCAATACCCTTCTCATGGATGAAGGCATCGGGGTTCATGCCATTTATGAATTTTGGAAAGAACGGGAAAACTGGGATGAAGCCCTGGTGGATTTTATTGACGGCGGTACCTTTACCCAGGATATCTTTTATTTGTTCGAAGAATATGAAAACATCCTGGTCCTTGATGTTGTCAGGGCTGACCAGGAACCGGGAACTATTTTCAGCCTGGAAGAAGAGCACTTAAGAAAAGAGGAAAAGCAAATGCTCTCCCTCCATGACATTGACCTTCTGGACTCCCTATGCATGGCCCAGATGAGAGGGCACAGGCCCTATCTACGGGTAATCGGCATTGAGCCTAAAAAGATAGACTGGGGAACCGAATTGACCCCGGAACTTGCCAAGGCCTTCCCGGCCTTTTTAGAGGTCGCCCGAAAACATATTCGCGATATTTTAGCCACATCGGACCAGACTATCTAATACTCACACCACCTAAAGAGAACGGGCCCGCAAGAATCTTGGCTCACGGGCCCGCTAAAAACCTGCCACTATAATCTTGAGATCAACAGATTCGGGGAAGCTGCTCTCCTGTGAGCATGTCCACAATCCTGGAACCGCCGATAAGGGTTTCCAAAAACACCCGGCCGGGCTCCCTGTCTGTTACCTCACCAACGATCACGGCATCCTTTCCAAATTCGTCCCGGCGAATGAGTTCCAATACGTTTTGGGCATCCTTTTCCGGTACAAATGCAATCAATTTCCCTTCATTTGCAATGTAAAGGGGATCAAATCCCAACAGTTCGCAGGTACCCCTCACCGCTCCCTTTAAGGGCAGACAGGACTCAATAAGCGTTATCCCCACACGGGACTGGACTGCAATTTCGTTCAACGTGGTGCCAAGCCCCC